>NZ_JBMVFU010000017.1:0-150637 GCF_049538315.1 Nocardia sp. AB354
GGCCACCTCACAGAAGGTCTCCCCGTCGACCGGCGACGGATTCTCGAAGTATCTGCCCTCGACCGGTGCCGTCCATTCGCCACCGATGAAATTGTCGTAGCGGTCGGCGTAGGAGACGATGCTGCCTTCGGCGCCGGGCTTGGCGTAGATCATGACGGGTGCTCCTCGATGAGTCACGAAGGGTCGCATCACGACAGGGGACGTCGTGATGTGGACCACTATGAGCCCCGAGGGTTGGCAGAAGGTTGAATGCCGCGGGGCGCGTCGCCATCAGCTTCGCAGTGCGCTGTGCAAACGCGCGACGGCCACCGCGCGGCGCGCGTCGCGAGCGGGCAGCAGCCGCAGCGCGTGTTCGTGGATCTCGATGTCACCGGGCGCTTTGGCGCCGTAGTCCAGCGCGTATTCGGCCTCGCCGGCCGAGAGCACCGCGGTGCGGATACCGACCTCCAGATATTCGCGCCATTCGACGACGCCCGGGGTCTGCGAGCCCGGCAGCAGCGGGCCGCGATACAGCCGCACGGCGGTGGCGATGTCCCCGGCGGCCAGGGCGGCGAGCATATCGGTCGCATCGCAGGACACCGGTGTGGTCAGCCGATAGACCCGATTGCTGATATCGCCGCCGGTCGCGCGGCGCAGATGCGAGACGTCGGCCTTGAGTGTGCTGGAACCGGTGGGCCGGTCGCCGTAGACGGCCAGCTGCAACCGTTCCGGTGTGTAGCCGTCGGGCTCGAGGGCGAGCAGGGTGAGGATCTCGAGCAACCGGCGGCGCAGGCGCAGCGGCCGCCCGCCCCGGGTCAGCGCGGCGCCGCCGAGACATTCCAGTCGCACCCCGGGTGTCGTATTCGCCACGCCGCCTTGCAGTTTCGCCTCCACCGCCGCGGTGAGCGACAGCACCGTGGACATGGCCAGCGGGTGCGAGCGATCCCAGGTGGTGGACAGATCCAGCACACCGAGCTGGCGGCCGTCGGCAGCGCGGATCGGCGCGCAGTAGCAGACCCAGCCGTGCAGTGCCTCGACCAGATGTTCGGCGGAGAACACGCTGCTCGGGCGGCCGGTGTGCAACGCCAGGGACAGCGCGTTGGTGCCCATGTGGTTCTCGTCCCAGCGACCGCCGGGCGTGAAACCGACCCGCTCGGCGCGGCGGCGCATCACCTGGCCGCCGTCGGACCACAGGATGGTTCCCGCTTCGTCGGTGACGGCGGCGACGAATCCGGCGTCGTGGGTGATGCTGTGCAGCTGATCGGAGAGTTCGGCGATGGGGCCGCGCAGCGGCGAATCGGCCCATTTCGACGCGACATCGCCGGCCACGGCGGGCGCGCAGTCGGTGGCCGGATCGACGAACGCGCGCGAGCGCACCCAGGACTGCGCCACATCGGCCCGGGGCTGCGCCGCCTCGGCATCGGGGGCGTCGGCATCCGGTGCGTCGGAGGCGGCGGGGCCGGATTCGAGGGGACACACGGCCGGGCTCGCCGGGAGATCGCGCGGGCTCGGAACCCAACGCGCCCACTGCCGTTCCAGTGCCGCGCGTCGCCGCAGCAGAGCACTGTCGTGTCCTGATCGCATCCGCATCTCACCCGTCGCCGCTCGGTCCGCACCGTGCGTTCCGGCGGCGCCTGGGGCCGGGCCGCACATCGTCGGCTCGGCCCCATTGTCCAGCAGGTCGGCTCGTCGCGGGAGCGAAACCGGCCGGTGCGGACGATCGAACCCGGCTCAGATGGGCGTCAGTTCGAACAGCCGGAACCGGCGCGCGCCCGCCAGCCGCTGCTCCATGGTGTATCCGGGCCAATAGGCCACCGCGCGGGCCCACGCCTCCTCGCGTTCGGCGCCGCTCAGCTGCCGGACCCGCACCTTGATTCGCTTACCGCCGCTGTGGATTTCGGCATCGGAGGCCGCGGCGAGATTCGCCGACCAGGACGGATGCTCCGGCCGCCCCCAGTTGGACCCGATCAGCAGATACCGCTCGGGCCCATCCGGGACGTACAGCAGCGACACCGTCCGCGGCAACCCGGATTTACGTCCGCGCACCGTCAACTCCATCGACGGCAGACCCGCCAGATCGAGCACTCCGTGGCGGCCGCGGGTGAGCCTGCGGATGATGCGTTCCAGGAGGACGACGACCGGACCGGTGCGCATCACCCACGGGATCCGCGCGATCGCCCGTCCGAGAGCGGACAGCGGGTTACCGATACGTGAGTGACGGGTGCGATCCGACATGACGGCCTACTGCGAGGTCGCGGCGCGCTTGGGCAGCTTCCAGCCCGGCCGGGGGAAGTGGCAGGTGTAGCCCTCCGGATAGCGCTGCAGGTAGTCCTGGTGCTCGGGTTCGGCCTCCCAGAAATCGGACGCCGGGGTCACCTCGGTGACCACCTTGCCCGGCCACAGACCGGAGGCGTCCACATCGGCGATGGTGTCGAGCGCGATCGCCTTCTGCTCGTCGTCGAGATAGAAGATCGCGGACCGATAGCTGCTGCCGATGTCGTTGCCCTGGCGATCCTTCGTCGACGGATCGTGGATCTGGAAGAAGAACTCGAGCAGCGCCCGGTAGTCGGTGCGCGCGGGGTCGTAGACGATCTCCACGGCCTCGGCGTGGCCCGGATGATTGCGGTAGGTGGGATGATCGTTGCGCCCGCCGGTGTATCCGACGCGCGTGGAAATCACACCCGGCTGCTTGCGGATCAGCTCCTGCATACCCCAGAAGCATCCGCCTGCCAGAATCGCCTTGCGCGTGTCGGTCACGCTTCCTCCTTCGGATCGGGTCCCCGCCCCCAGTCTCGCACCGGTACAACCCGGGTGCGGGCCCGAAAAGTCCCGCCGCGGCGCTCGCCTCGGCCGCCTTCCGTATTCCGCATACCCGCTCTCCGGGCGGATTAACGGACTATCCCCGGTCGCGCCCTGCGGTCGTCTCCGAACGCGTTGGCGCCGAAGCGATTTCGGCGCGCATGGCGACACGGGTCCCGTCGGCGCCGGTGGTGATCTCGACGTCGCGCACCAGGGCGCGCATGATCGCCAGTCCCCGCCCGCGCACGGGATCCGGAACCTCGGCACGGGGTTCCCAGCTGCCGTGGTCCACGATGGTCAGGTACAGGTCCGAGCCGCTGATCTCAGCACGCAGCCCGACCATGCCGGTGGCGTCGCGGTAGCCGTGTTCCACGGCGTTCGTGCACGCCTCGTCCACCGCCAGCAACAGGTCGTAGATCTGTTCCGAGCCGACTCCCCCGCGCTCGAGCCAGGCCCGCAGATCGTGGCGCACCTCGGCGATCCGGTCGGCCTGCGACGGGAAATTCGCCTCGAAGGGGGCCACCTGTAGCGGGTGCGGCTCGCGTATCGCGGGCCCTGGGGCGGGGTCGCCCGGGGGATCTGGAAATCCGCTCATGTCCTCATTCCGATCGCAACCGATGATCTCCACTCGATGATCTCCTCGGCATCCGCGATACCCCCTTTCCCGTACGCCATGCGGCGCCGTCGGCCTACCTCAGTCGCGCAGCGCCTTCTCGCGCAACTGTTTGAGCGTTCTGGTCAGGATCCGCGAGACCTGCATCTGGGAACAGCCGAGTTCGTGCGCGATCTGTTCCTGCGTCATTCCGCCGAAGAAACGCATGGTCAGCACGTACCGCTCCTTCTCCGGCAGGGCATCGATGAGCGGCTTCACGGTCAGAGTGTCATCGATCGCACCGAAGGTCGGATCGACGTCGCCCAGAGTGTCGAGGATCGCATTCCCGGAGCGACTGTCGTCGTCGGAGGTCGGCGTGTCCAGCGACTGGGTCTGGTAGGCGTTGCGGGCGATCAGTGCCTGCGTCACCTCACCCAGATCGGCGTCCATCTCCTCGGCGATCTCGCGCGCCCGCGGCATCCGGCCCAGCCGTTGCGACAGCGACTCCACGGTCGGGCCCAGCGCGGTCTGGATCTCCTTGATCCGCCGGGGCACGCGCAGCGCCCAGGTGTGATCGCGGAAGTGGCGGCGCACCTCGCCCATCACCGTCGGCACCGCGAAGGCGAGGAACGGCGACCCCTGCGAGGGATCGAACCGGTCGACGGCCGCGACCAGGCCGACCCGGGCGATCTGCAGGAGATCCTCGAAGTTCTCGCCGCGCCCGCTGAACTTGCGCGCGATGTGCTCGGCCAGTGGCAGGCAGCGGTTGATGATTCGTTCGCGCAGCCGGTCGCGCTCCGGATCGTCTTCGGGCAGGGCGGCGAGCTCGACGAACAGCGGTGCGACGTCGTCGTAACCGTCGGGGTGGCGGGCGGTGCCGGTACCGTTCTCAGTCGACATCTGTTCCGCCACGTGCCCAGCGGAACTCGACGACGGTCGGGTGCCCGCCCACGGCTGCGTCGTAGTCCGAACTCTCGGTCTTCACCCACTGGGTGAGAGTCGAGACGATGTGCCAGCCGAAGCTGTTGGTGTCCGGGCCACCCGCGGTCGTGGTGACGGCGGCGACGCGCACGTCCATGGTGTTCTCGCTCGCGGTGAATGCGCAATCGATCACGGAACCGGCGGCCGCGTCCACGATCAGCGCGCTGACCACCTCGTCGACGGCGAGACGAATATCGGTGGCCTCGTCGATACCGAAATCGGCGACCAGAGCGACGGTTTCGGTCAACGCCCGGACCATCATCAATTGCGCCGCATCGGCCGGCACCTGGAATCCGACCGCAGTGGTCCCCGCGTCCGGGGACACTTTCTCGACCATGCCCATTCCTTGCTCCCAAATATCGTGCCGCGAGACGATTTCACAGCGTACGCGAGCGCCCGCCGGAGGCCCTCCGATCGCGGTGACGGCCCCCGTTCGTATCGCGCCGAAACGGGTATGTTGGTCAGCGGCGAATCGTCGCCACGCCGCGGACAGCGGCGCAGATCGGAATACGCCGGAGGTATCGAAGTGGCGAAATGCGGTACGAATCGCCTCGCGCTGGGGTCGGCCCGATGAGCGGCGAGCGGGTGTCACCGCTGCTGCGCACCGAGCAGCGCACGGAAGGTTCGGCCGTGGTCGTGACCGTGGCCGGTGAGGTGGACATGAATTCCGCGCCG
This sequence comes from Nocardia sp. AB354, assembly GCF_049538315.1. Taxonomy (NCBI): domain Bacteria; kingdom Bacillati; phylum Actinomycetota; class Actinomycetes; order Mycobacteriales; family Nocardiaceae; genus Nocardia; species Nocardia sp. AB354. The sequence goes on from NZ_JBMVFU010000017.1 coordinate 5,027, forward strand.
GAGTTGCAATCGGCTCTCGACCGGGCGCTGCAGGCCGAGCCCACCGCCGTGGTGCTGGATATGACCGAGGTCGGTTTCCTCGGATCGGCCGGGCTGAGCGTGCTGCTGGCCACCTCCCAGTCCACCGCGACGGGCGGTCTGCGAGTGGTCGCGTCGCCCGCGGTGCGCCGCCCGATCGAGGTGACCGCGCTGGACGCGTTGCTGCGTCTGTTCCCGACCGTCGCGGACGCGCTGGCCGCGCCGGAGCAGACCACCTCGGCCTGATCCGGCACCCGCCCGGCGCGTTCCTCGCCGCCGGCGTCATCGCTGTCGTGGCAACCGGACGACCTGAACGAAGAATTCGTCGATGTGCTTGATCGCGGCGATGAATTGATCCAGGTCGACCGGTTTGGTCACGTAGGCGTTCGCGTGCAGTCGATAACTGCGCAGAATGTCCTCTTCGGCTGCCGACGTGGTGAGTACGACCACCGGAATATGGCTGAGGTCCGGATCGGATTTGATCTTTTCCAGAACCTGGCGGCCGTCGTATTTCGGCAGGTTCAGATCGAGCAGAATCAGATCGGGCCGCGGCGCCTGCGCGAATTCCCCCTGCCGGTAGAGGAAGTCGAGCGCTTCCTGACCGTCGTGGGCGACGTGCAGCGTATTGCCGATCTTGTTGTCCTCGAACGCCTCCCGGGTCATCAACTCGTCGCCGGGGTCGTCCTCCACGAGCAGGATGTCGATGGGCTGGCTCACCGGTGCGGTCATGCGTCGGCTCCTTCGGATACGGGTTCGAGCGGTGCGAGCGTGGCGGCCTGGGTCGCCAGGGTGAAACGGAACCGGGCGCCGCCGGTGTATTCGGTGTCGATCCACAGATTGCCACCGTGGTACTCGACGATCTTCTTGCACAGCGCCAGGCCGATGCCGGTGCCGGTGTAGTCCTCCCGATTGTGCAGGCGCTGGAAGATCACGAAGATCTTGTCCGCGAATTCCGGCGGGATGCCGATGCCGTTGTCGGACACCGAGAATTGCCATTCGTCCAGGTGATCGCCCGGCTCGCACTCGATGTGCACAACCGGCGCGGTACCGGGGGTGTGGAATTTCACGGCATTGCCGATGAGGTTCTGCCACAACATCGTCAGCAGCGTCGGCTGGCCCGCGACTTCGGGCAACTGCTCCGGACGCTCGATCACCGCGCCGGATTCCTCGATCGCGCCGGACAGATTGTCCAGCGCCGAATTCAGCGTCGAGTCCAGGGCGACGAGCTCGTTGCCCTCGATCACCCGGCCCACGCGCGAGAACGTCAGCAGATCGTTGATCAGCCGCTGCATCCGCTTGGCGCCGTCGACGGCGTAGTCGATGTACTGTTTGGCCCGCTCGTCGAGCTGATCGCCGTAACGCTTCTCCAGCAGCTGACAGAACGCGGCGACCTTGCGCAACGGCTCCTGCAGGTCGTGGGAGGCGACGTAGGCGAACTGCTCGAGTTCGGCGTTCGAGCGGCGCAGTTGGACCGTCTGGCGATCCAGATCGTCGGCCTGCCGGGCGAGCTGCATCTCCTGCGCCCGCGAGGACCCCAGTTCGGAGACGATGCGCACGCGCATCTCCTCGACCGCGTCGGCGACCGTGGCCAGGTCGGCCGGGCCGTGCGCCTCGATGTGATGATCGAATTCGCCGGCCGAGACCCGCCGGGACGCCTCGGTGAGCTCGTCGAGCGGGCGAGCGACCAGCCGCCGGATCAGCACGGTCAGTGCCAGGCCGGTGAGCAGGATGAGGACCACCACCGCGATCAGCACGCTGTCGCGCACGGTGCGCGCGTGATCGAGGTCGCGGCGGTCGTTGGCGATCGCGGCCGCCGAATCCGCGTTCTGCGCGGCGAACTTCTTGCGCAACTCGTCGAACAGCGCCTTGCCGCGGGTGACCAGGGCGGCGGATTCGGCCGGCGATACATTGCCCGCCGCCGCGATCATCGGCTGCACGTATTCGGAACGCCAGCGCTGGGCGGCGGCCTCGACGGCGTCCAGATCGTCGAGCAGTGTGGTGCGGCCGGCGGCCAGCTCACGCAGGCGGCCCGCGGCGGTGGCCTCGTCGGCGACACCCTGGTTGTAGGGCTGCATGAACTGCTCATCGGCCGAGATCGCGTAGCCGCGCAGGCCGGTTTCCTGGTTGACCAGGGCGGCCTGCAGCCGATAGGCCTCGGTCGCGGCCGGCTGGGCGCGATCGAGCAGCCGGTCTTCGATGGCGTCGGTATGGGAGATCACTTGCGCGGCGGCGATCGCACCGGCGATCACCACCACGAGCATCAGGGCGAGGACCAGCTGAAACCACATCTGTGCGGTGAGCCGGCCGACGATCCCCTCGCGGTGTCGGACGTCGCTCACCGGACCCACTCACCCCCGTGCCAGCGCAGATAGACGATCGCCAGATCGTCGTCGAGCCCGCCGGCCGGGGCGGCCGCGGATTCGACCTGGCCCAGCAGTTCGTCCAGATAACGGGCGGGCTGTTCGACCGACACCCCTTGCGCCATCGCCAGCAGGCCGTCCTCGCCCAGCCAGTCGCCCGCACCGGTACGCACCTCGAACAGGCCGTCGGTGAACAGCACCAGCCCGGTACCGGCAGGCACGGCCACCTCCGTGACCGGCCAGTCCGTCCGGCCCGGCATGAAGCCCAGGGCCGGTCCGCCGGGCACCTCCAGCCATTCGGTGCCGGTCGGCGAGTGGACGAGCATGCCGGGGTGACCAGCGCGGATCACCTCCACGGCGCCGCGACCGGGCGGGGCGTACAGCGTGGTGAGGGTGGCGAAGGTCTGTGGTCCGGTGCGTTCGGCGACCAGCACCTCCTCCAGCAGTCGCAGCTGTCGGGGCCCGGTGATACCGCTGAATACCAGTGTGCGCCAAGCCAATCGCAGACCCACGCCGATCGCGGCCTCGTCCGGGCCGTGGCCGGCCACATCGCCGATCAGCGCGTGCACCGTGCCGTCGGCCTCTTGGACGACGTCGTAGAAATCGCCGCCGAGCAGCGAATGCGCGCGTCCGGGCCGATACCGCGAGACCACATCGACGATGGGCGCACCGCGCAGCAGTGGCTTGGGGAGCAGCCCGCGTTCCAGGCGGGCGTTCTCCTGGGCGCGCATGGTGCTCGCGCGCAGCGCCGCGGTGGTGCGCTCGGCCTGTTTGCGCTGAATCGCATAGCGCACGGCCCGGCCGAACCACTCCGGCTCGACCCGGCCCTTCACCAGATAGTCCTGCGCGCCGGCCGCCATCGCGGCCAGGCCGGTCTGTTCCTCGTCCAGGCCGGTCATCACCACGACCGCGACCTGATCGGTGTACTCGCGCAACTGCGCGAGCGCGTCCAAGCCGTGGGAGTCGGGCAGGTTCAGATCGAGCAGCACACAGTCGGGCAGGCCCGCGGCCAGCCACGCGCCCGCTTCGGCGAGCGAGCGCACATGTTCCAGGCGCACACCGGGCGCACCGTCGGCAACGAGTTCCTCGACCAGCAGGGCATCACCGGGGTCGTCCTCGACCAGCAGGATCGTCTGCCCTAGCGGGGAGGCGGTGCCCAGCGGCGTGACGCCGTCGAGGGGCGGGCGCACGGTGGAACCGCGGCCGTCGTCTCGAACGGATGCGGAAGTGGGACCCTCGGACGAGTGGCCCGCGGAACGGCCGGATACATCGCGAAACCGCGGGGACTGTTCCATCACCGCGGCCGGGCGGGGCCGCGGGGTCGCGTCGCCGATGCGACGAGGTCGCACGATGTCGGCCCGCAGCGCACCGGCTGCATCGGACCGCGACGAGGGAACAGCAACCGTGCCTGGGACGGCACGCTTCGACAATGCTGCCTCCGATCAACGAAGTGGCGGCCCGAGCGCACGCCGACTTGCTCAGCGGCCCGTTTTTCGACCGTGAGGCTTGCCGATCCTATCGGACCCCGGCCGACCACGCTGCGCTCGCCATGGGGCAGGCCACGATCAGGACGTCGCGTCGGCACCAGCCCGAGATCGGAGGAGAGGCTGGTGCACCACGGTTTTCGCTACGAGAGGCGCCCCCGCGCGGATGGCGTCCGAGGTGCGCCGAAGGCGCAATTTCGCCGTCCACACCGCGACCACCGCCGCGTGCACCGCAATGACGATCAGTGATACCGAGCCGATCACCATGAGCAACGCAACCACGACTGATCCCGGTCCTCTCCGAGTTGGATGTCCCTGTGTACCGACGGAAAGATGCCCCGAAACCCTCATACCAAACAGAAAGCGTGCGCGGGGCACGTCACATCCCGTCCGACCTGGTGTAACAACCGACCGCAATACAGCGGATACTGTGGAACGTGAGTACGGAACAGTCGCCACGCATCGCGCCGCTCGATCCCCTGACGAGCGTGCTCGGCGCCCAGTCCTGCGATCACGTCGGCTGGTTCCGATTCTGGTTCGCCGATCAGCGCTGGGAATGGTCGGACGAAGTAGCGCAGATGTACGGGTATCAGGGCGCCGATACCGAACCCACCACCGAACTGCTCATATCGCACAAACATCCGGACGACCGCGAGGAATTGGCGGCCAGCATCGCGACCTCGGTGAAAACCGGCGACCCGATCTGCGGCCAGCACCGCATCGTCGACGCCGACGGGGACACCCACGACATCATCGTCGTCGGCGAACAACTCACCGACGACGACGGCGCGGTGGTCGGGGCCAGCGGGTATTTCGTCGACGTCACCGAGACGATCGCCGAGGAGCGCAACGACGCGTTGTCGGAGGTGCTGCCCGAGGTGATCGAATCCCGCGCGGTGATCGAACAGGCGAAGGGCGCGCTGACGCTGGCCTACGGCATCAGTCCCGAACAGGCGTTCCGGGTGCTGAGCTGGCGTTCGCAGGAGACCAACACCAAGCTGCGGGATCTGGCCGCGCAGTTCGTGCAGGAGTTCCGCCGCCTGAACGGGGAGAACACCGCCCTGCGCAGCCGCGTCGACCACATCGTCCTGACCGCCCACCGCCTGATCCCGCACGACTGAGGCGCCGGTCGGTGCGGTCAGGAGACCGCTTCGGCGACGACGATCTCGCGGGTGGGGCCGGTGCCGACGGCCGTGGCGTGGGCGTCGATGCGCACCTCGGTGCGGCTGCGGATCGCGCGATCACAGCGCTCGGCCAGGTCGTGGCGGTCGGTGCCCGGTTCCTCGATCGGCAGCAGGACGAGTTCGGCGACGATGCCCTTGGCACGCAGGATGCGACGGGCCGAGTCGAGGAAGGTGTCCACGCCGACGAAGCCGGGGACCGTCGACGTCTCGCCGGCGCCGTTCAGATAGCGCAGCCGGATCGGCTGTACCGGCGTGGCGGTGTCGACCGCGGCCTGGAACAGCGCGGGTCGCATCCGGCCGTGCGCCCGGCCACACCAGGTGGTGCCCTCGGGGAACAGGCCGACCCGCTCCCCCGCCGCCAGCCGTGCCGACATCGCCGCGATCACCTCGGGCAGCTGCCGCAACCGATCCCGATCGATCGGGATCACTCGCATGAGCCGGGCCAGCTGCCCCAGCACCGGCCACGACACCAGATCGCCGCGGGCCACGAAGCCCATCGGCGAGACCGCCGCCAACGCCAGCACATCGGACCATCCGACGTGCGCGGCCACCACCAGCAGGCCGCGCCCGGAATCACCCGCGGCGCCACCGCCGCGCATCGCACTCTCGACTCGCACCGCACCCTCGTCGACCGCGCCCCGCTCGTCGACGACGCGCAAAGCGATTCCGCAGCAGCGCAAGACGGCCCGTGCGTACCGGCGATGCAGGGCCGTCCGCCGGGCAGCCGGCGTCACCACGTTCACCACCGGAAACGCCACCAGCAACCCCACCACACCCGCGATCCGTGCAACAGTCCGCACCGCGCCCGCGGTGTCGGGCACGGCCACACAGCCGGCGCCGCACGGACTCGCGGGCATCCATGCGTGAACCGCCGGTTCCGCCACGGGCCGAGGATCGAACGGCGTCTCCGCTGCCGTGCCGGCGGGCGCGGCCGCGGTCCGGCCGACAATGTCCGCGCCGCTTCGTAAATCGGTTGTCTCGGTCATCGTGCTCCTCCGCCCGTATCGCGGGCCCGCGCGGCATCGGCTTGCGACGCGCGAGCGTCTGTGCCTTCCGACGCGCGAGCGTCCATGGCTCCCGCAGCGCTCTGCAGGCGTTCCAGGTAGCGGGTGTTGATCGTTTCCAGGCCGAGGAGGGCGACGAAATCCGCGACGCCGAAATCCGGGTCGTGGGCCGGTTCACCGCAGATCTCGGCGCCCAGGCGCAGATAACCGCGCAGCAGCGGGGGAAGTTTCGGCCGGGCCGGGGCGGCCAGTTCGTCGAGCCCGCGGCCGTCGACCACGACCGGGCGGTACGGGCGCACGCGGCGGGCCGGATCACCGGCGTGCTTGCTCAGCAACAGATCCCGGACCGCGGCCACGTTCGCGCCGGGCGGATCGGCGGGGGTGTCGCGCATCGGCACCGAGACGCAACCCATCACCCAGTCGTAGCCGGTGAGCTGGATGTAGTGCAGGATCCCGGCCCACATCAGCGTCAGCACCGAGCCGTTGCGATGGTCCGGAACCACGCAGGCGCGGCCCATTTCGACGATCCGGCGCCCTTCGGGATCCATGGCGCTCAGATCGAATTCGGTGGCCGTGTAGTACCCGCCGGCGGCGCGCACCTTATCCGGCGGCAGCATCCGGTAGCAGCCGACGAATTCGCCGGAGGCCTCGTCGCGGACCAGCAGATGATCGCAGTGCTCGTCGAACCGGTCGGCGTCCAAGCCCTCGGCGCTGAAGGGAATGTCGAATCCGGGTTCGCCGGCGAATACCCGGTAGCGCAGCCGCTGCGCGGCCCGGCGATGGTCGAGATCGGAGGACACAACCAGGGAGTACTGTGGCGCCGCCACCCCTGGGCCTGTCGTGCGGGTCGGGTTCAGCACGGACGATGGCGTCATGGTGTCGATGAAGCCAGGCCGATTCGGCGAGGCGGCGACGTTCGAGTGTCGAGCGAATGCCAGTCCGGTGAACGAGATCCCCGTCACACCGAACGTTCACTGCGTCGTTCCCCCGAGTTGGCCCACACGCCCGAAACCGCCACGTCGGACGCACCGGCGTGGCGGTAACGAGTAGCGGTCAGGCGTTCTCGCGGGCGAAGCTGCGGGCGCCGACCACCATCAGCAGTACGGCCACCGCAACCGTCAGCCCGGTGCCGAGATAGACCTCGGTGACCGCGAAATCACCGCGGAACAATGCCCGCGCGGCCTCGACGGTGTGCTGGAACGGATTGATGTCGGCGATGATCCGCAGCCAGTGCGGCGCCAGGCTCATCGGCAGCAGGATGCCCGACAGCAGCATCAGCGGCACCGAGACGCTGTTGAGCACCGACGCCAAGGTGTCCTCCGAACGCGCCCACAGCGCCAGCGCATACGACCCCGAGGCCAGTCCGGCCGCCATCACCGAAATCAGCAGCACCGAGGCGATCAGCCCGAAAACGCTGGGCCGCAACGAGAATGCCGCCATCGCGACCGCGACCAGGACCAGCGCCTGCACGATCAGCACGACCATATCCTTGAGCACCCGGCCCACCAGCAGTGCGCCGCGGTGGGCCGGGGTGACGCGCTGGCGTTCGATCACGCCGGCCCGCAGTTCCTGCACCATCGCGAATCCCGCGAACATGGAACCGAACAATCCGACCTGGATGACCAGTGCGGGCGTCAGCACCTTCCAGGGGTCGGTATCGGCGCCCAGAGCGGGTGCGACCGCCTTCACCAGCGGACCGAACAACACCAGATACAGCACGGGCTGACTCAATCCGATGATCACCCACACCGGGTTCCGCAGCTGCGTGCGCAGTTGCGACCAGAACACCAGCCCGGTCTCCCGCAGAAAACTCATTTTCCCTCCCGCAGCGAACGCCCCGTGACGGTGAGGAACACGTCGTCGAGGCTCGGTCGTTTCACGGTCAGCGCGCCGGGCACGATGCCGTGCTCGTCCAGTGCGCGCAGCAGCGGCACCACGGCGGCATCGCCGCGCGCCACCGTCAGATGCACCAGTCCGTCGGCGCGCAGCTTCGAGCGCAACTCCAGCACCGAGTCGGCGATCTCGATCGCGAGATCGGCCTGTGCGTCGGCGATGTCGAGGCTGATCACATCGCCGGAGATCCGCTGTTTCAGCTCGTCCGGCGTGCCGGAGGCGACGATGCCGCCATGATCCATGACCAGGATCCGGTCGCACAGCGCGTCGGCTTCCTCCAGGTAGTGCGTGGTGAGCACGATCGTCGTGCCCTCGGACCGCAACCGCCGCACATGTTCCCAGAGGTTCGCGCGGCTCTGCGGGTCCAGCCCGGTGGTCGGCTCGTCCAGGTAGACCAGTCGCGGACGATGCACCAGGCCGAGCGCGATATCGACGCGGCGGCGCTGCCCGCCGGACAGCTCGCGGCAGCGCCGACGGCCGAGTCCGTCCAGTTCCAGCGTCCGCAGGAGGTGTTCGGCACTCGCCGTCGCCTCGGCCTTGCTCAGCTCGAAAAGCCTTGCCTGCAGGACCAATTGGTCGATCACCAGCTCGTCGTCGTTGGTCATGCCGCCCTGGGCGACGTACCCGATGCGAGCCCGCACCTCGCGCGGCGCCTCGCGGAGATCGGCGTCGGCGATCCGCGCCTGGCCCGCGGTCGGCGCGAGCAGCGTCGCGATCATCCGCAGGGTGGTGGTCTTACCGGCGCCGTTGGGACCGAGCAGTCCCACGATCTCGCCCTCGCGGACTTCGAAGTCCAAGCCGTTCACGGCCTGCACCGGTCCCGTTTTCGTCGTGAACGTCCGTGCCAGCCCCCGCACTCGGATCGCCGAGGTGCGGGTGCGGTCACGAACGGTAGCCGTCGTTTCCATACCGCACACGGTAGGAACGACGGGTTAAATAGTCAAGCTTTACTATTCAGTCTTGATCAACTGCGGCTCCGGCGTCGTCCCGCGGATGCTCGAAGAGGGTGTACGGCGCCGAGGACCAGACGTCCAGCTCGCCGTTCTCGATGCGCTGCAAGGTTTTTCGCGACCACTCCAAGTCGGCGCGGGTATGGGCGGCGGCCAGCGCGATCGCGTCGGCCACGTGATACGGCTCGGTTTCGGTCGGATCGCCGCTGCCGGACAGGATCCGCTGCTCCTCCCGCTCGAAATAGCCCAGATCGGCCTCGAACTTCAGAATGCGGCTGCGCAACGCCGCGATCACATCGCCGCGCGGCGCGAACGGGAACAGCGCCACCGCGGCGTGATACGGATGTTTCGGCTGCTCGGCCGACCACAGACCCTCCCGGATCAGATCGGCGAGCACCTTCTCCCCCTCCGACGTCAGCCGATACGAGGTCCGTTCCGGGCGCGCGCCGTCCTGGCCCACGCCCTCTACGGCGATGAGCCCGTCGCGCTGCAGCGTGTTCAGCGCGCCGTAGACCGATCCGGGTTTGACGTTGGCCCAGTCGTCGGCATGCCAGGACAGTAGCTCACGCCGCACGTCGTAGCCGTGCACGGGTTGCAGCAGCCGCACCAGGGCCAGCACCAGCAGTCGAGTCGTCGGAACAGCCATACCGAAAATTCTGCCCCCGCCGCCCGGTACCCGCCGCCGCGACCCGGCCGATCACAGCGGGTTGTTCGGATCCCGTTCCGGCAGTGGGCGTTCGGTGATCACCGGGCGGCCCAGCGGATTGCGGACCCGGCGCTTGGCGGCCTGATAGACCTGAATCGTCTCCGCGGCCACCACATCCCAGGCGAAATCGGCGGTCAGCCGCGCGTGGGCCGCGTACGCACGCTGCTGCGCCGCGATCGGATCGTCGAGGACGGCCGTCACCGCCTCGACCAGTCCGGTCACATCCGCCGGTTCGAACGAAGCGCCGGTGACTCCGTCGACGACCAGCTCACCGAGCCCGCCGGCGGTGGAGGTCACCAGCGGCGTTCCGGCCGCGGCGGCCTCGAGGGCGACGATGCCGAACGGTTCGTAGCGGCTGGGCAGCACGATCGCGTCGGCGCCGTGCAGCCAGCCCAGTAGTTCGGCGTGGTCCAGGCGGCCGGCGAAATTCACCGCGCGGGCCACCCGATGGACCCGCGCGCGCTCGCGCAGCCATTCGAACTGCGTGCCCACCCCCGCGATGGTCAGCGTGGCGCCGGGATGTGCGCGACGGATCCGCGGCAGTGCGGCGATCGCGTCCTGCACGCCCTTCTCGTATTCGAGCCGGCCCACGTACAGCAGCCGCGGCGGACCCGAACGCGGCGCGCGGTCGCGAAATGTCCACGCCCCCACGTCGATTCCGTTGCGGATCACCGTCACCGGCACCAGTTCGGGGCCGTAGAGCTTTTCCACCTCGTCCTGCATCGAGGTCGAACAGGTGATGAGGGCATCGGATTCGCGGGCGAGCCACCACTCGACCGAATGGACCTGCTTGTTGACCCGGCCCGAAACCCAGCCGCTGTGGCGGCCCGCCTCGGTGGCATGAATGGTCGAGACCAGCGGCACGTCGTAGTACTCGGCCAGGGCGATCGCCGAATGCGCGACCAGCCAGTCGTGGGCGTGCACCACATCCGGCGTCCAGCCCTCGGCGATACCCGGTTTGCTCAACGCGATACCGGCGCGGACCATCGCATGCCCCATGGCGAGGGTCCAGGCGAGCATGTCCTCGCCGAAGTCGAAGGCGGGCGGATCCTCAGCGACCGCGACGACCAGCACCCGATCCTCGATGAAGGTGTGGGTGGGGTGCGTCGTGGCGTCGGTGCCCATCGGCCGGCGCGCCAGCACCACGACCTCGTGACCGGCGGCCGCCAGTTCGACGGCCAGATGATGGACGTGCCGGCCGAGCCCACCGACAACTACCGGTGGGTACTCCCACGACACCATCAAGATCTTCATGCCGGTCCTTCTGTTGCTCCCGCCGAGCGGTGACCGACTGCGGGGATGTCCGTACCTCGTGCGTCGAGTCGGCGCGCGTCGAGAGCGGGGAAGAATCCGTCGGCCGCGTACCATCCTGCCGCCAACTGCCGTGCTTTGGCGAGTTGGCCCGCGGTGACGGCCCCGGCGATCTCGCGGACGGCGTGCGCGTGCTGATGCGCGCGGTCGCGGGCATAGCCGGCCGCGGAGTCCTTGCTGACCATGAACGCCCAGTCGCTGGAGACGGCCAGAATCGCCTCGCGCAGCAGCTGATCGGCGACCGGATCACGCAGACCGTCGGACTGCGCGGCCATCTTGTCCAGGGTGTCCAGGGCCGCACGCACGATCTCGGCATTGAGTTCGACCAGGTCGCGGACCTGATCACCGGCCCACACCCGCCAGTCCTTACCCGAACCCCAGGAGGAATCGGCGAGCTCGACGGGTTCGCCGACGAATCCGTCCGCCCGCGCGTCGGCGAGGGTGCCGACGGTGACCCCGGCCTCGGGCAGGGCGCGCAGCACCTGTTCCAGCCACTGCGGCCCCTCGTGCCACCAGTGGCCGAACAATTCGGTGTCGAAGGCCGCCACCACCAGCGCCGGTCGGCCGATCCGCTCGGATTCGGTGATCAGCCGTTCGCGCACGGTCGCCACGAAATCGGCCACATCGCGTTCGATCGCCGCTGCGGCGGCCGCGGGATCATAGGGCGCCTTGTCCGGACCCGCGACCTGCTTGCCGGTGACGCGGGCCGGTTTGAGACCGGTCTCGTGGTCGTAGTGATGGAAGTCGCGGTAGTGGGCCTGGCCCGGATATCCGGATTTCGGCGACCACACCCGATAGCTGACCTGCAGATCCCGCCCGAACGCGACCACATCGCTGTCCCAGACGGGCCGGCCGAGGGTGGTGTCGCCGCGCAGCGCCGGACCGTCGACCATGAAATGCGTCACACCCGCTGCGGCATAGCCGCTTTCCATCCCCGGTGTGAAGCCACATTCCGGCGCCCAGATCCCCGCCGGGGTGCGTCCCCAGCGATGCCGCGCGTCGGCCAGGCCTTCGCGCAACTGGAAGTCACGCAGGCGCGCGTCGAGCAGCGGCTGGAACGGATGCGCCAGCGGACCGCCCAACAGTTCGATCGCCTCGGCGTCGATCAGCTCCCGCCACACCGGCGAACCGCCGTGCCGCCACCGCTGCTCGAAATCGGCGAGGGCCTCGGCGGCCAGAGCGTGTTCGTAGCGGCCCAGCTCGCGCTTGCCGGCCATCGATGCCTCGTCGGCGCGCATCTGCCAGTTCCCCAGCCAGTGGTGCATGGCCGCCAGCGCGTGCGGATCGTCGAGCTGGGCGGCCAGCACCGGCGTGATGCCGAAGCTGAGCAGATGCGAACGGCCTTCCGCGGCAAGGGTTCTCAGCACCCGGGCGACCGGCAGATAGGACGCCGCCCACGATTGATACAGCCATTCCTCACCCACCGGCCAGCGGCCGTGATGGACCAGCCACGGCAGATGAGAATGCAGGACCAGGCTGAACCGGCCCGGCACCGCCCGCGAATCGCTCACGGCTTCACCGCGATGGCGACCAGATCGAGGCTGGCATCGATCTCCGGATCCCACACCGGGACGGCCGAACCGGGGGCCGGGCGCAGTTCGAAATCGCCGGTGCGCACACCGGCCACCGCCGCGGTCAGTTCGGCGGGCCAGGGTTCCCCGGCCAGCGCCCGCTCGATCTGCGCGTCGATGAACGAGCCGCCCCACTGTTCGTCGAGAGCGACCAGCGCCGGGCCGTGATGGACACCGGCCATGACGTCGACGCGGAATCCGGCCTGCTCCAGCAGTTCCGCGAGTTCGGCGGCGTTCAGCTCGCGAGTGTGAAAGGGGTTCAAGGGCGTATCGCGACCGGGCGAGAAGGTGATCCGGTTCGGCGTGCTGATCAGCAGCTGCCCGCCGGGGCGCAGCACCCGCAGGCATTCGCGCAGGAATTGGCCCTGGTCCCAGAGATGTTCGATGACCTGGAAGTTCACCACCACATCGACCGAGGCGTCGTCGAGCGGCAGGTCGGCGAGATTGCCCTGGATCATCTCGACCCGGGGGTAGGCCGCGCGCACATGCTCCACCGCGCTGGTGTCGTAGTCCAGGCCGATCACCCGGGTGGCGACGTCGGCGATCATGTTCGCGCCGTAGCCCTCGCCGGAGCCCGCCTCCAGAACCGTTGCCCCGGCGCATCGTTCGAGCAGGCGCGCGTAGACGATCTCGTGTCGGCGGAACCAGTAGTTCTCCTCCGCGATACCCGGCACGGTCCGTTCGCCGGTCAGTGGCAGCGACTCCACCCCGGCAGACTCCCCGCTCACCGGGGAGACGACAGCCTCACTCATTGGATCGACGTTAGCGGTTGTCTGTATCACACCGGCGCCCGGACCGGCCATGGAGAACATCACACCCTAAGTTACCCGTGAGTAACTTAATGTAGGGTAATCTCCCGGACGGAGCTTTAGATGTGACGGAGCTTTTCACGTGGACGTACGGCCACCCGATCGTGCGACCCCACCTCACGTGCCACCAGAACAGGAGGTCGACGAAGACCAATGCCGAACATCGTCGTACTGATCAAGCAGGTTCCCGACACCTGGTCCGAGCGCAAGCTCAGCGATGGTGACTACACCCTCGACCGGGAGGCCGCCGACGCGATCCTGGACGAGATCAACGAGCGTGCCGTCGAAGAGGCTCTGCTGATCAAGGAAGCCCAGGGCGGCGAGGTCACCGTTCTCGCCATGGGCCCCGAGCGCGCCACCGAGGCCATCCGCAAGGCGCTGTCCATGGGTGCCGACAAGGCCATCCACGTCAAGGACGACGCCATCCACGGCTCCGACGCCGTGCAGACCGCGTGGGTGCTCGCCGGTGCGCTGGGCCAGATCGAAGGCATCGAGCTCGTCATCGCCGGTAACGAGGCCACCGACGGCCGCGCCGGCGCCGTGCCGGCCATCATCGCCGAGTACCTGGGCATCCCGCAGCTCACCCACCTGCGCAAGCTGACCGTCGACGGCGACAAGATCTCCGGCGAGCGCGAGACCGACGAGGGCGTATTCAAGCTCGAGGCGAACCTGCCCGCCATCGTCTCGGTCACCGAGAAGATCAACGAACCCCGCTTCCCCTCCTTCAAGGGCATCATGGCCGCGAAGAAGAAGGAAGTGCAGACGTTCACGCTGGCCGACCTGGGCATCGACCCGTCGACCGTCGGCGTGGGCAATGCCGGCACCGCAGTCTCCGGTGTCACCCCGAAGCCGCCGCGCACCGCGGGCGAGAAGGTCGTCGACGAGGGCGAGGGCGGCAACCAGGTCGCGCAGTACCTCATCGGCCAGAAGATCATCTGAGCCCACCGAGCGCAATCACCACAGACTTCAGGAGAAGCAACATGGCAGAAGTACTCGTGCTCGTCGAGCACGCCGAAGGTGCCCCCAAGAAGGTCACCACCGAACTCCTCACCGCCGCCCGCACGCTGGGCACCCCGGCCGCGGTCGTGCTGGGTGCGCCCGGCACCGCCGACAAGCTGGCCGACGCGCTGACCTCGGCCGGTGCCGAGAAGATCTACGTCGCCGAGTCCGACGACGTCGAGGGCTTCCTGGTCACCCCGAAGGTCGACGTGCTCGCCGGTCTGGTCGAGTCTGCGTCGCCGGCCGCCGTGCTGGTCGCCGCCTCCGCCGAGGGCAAGGAGGTGTCGGGTCGCCTGGCCGCCCGCATCGGCTCCGGCCTGCTGGTCGACGTCATCGACGTCAAGTCCGACGGCACCGCGGTCCACTCCATCTTCGGTGGCGCGTTCACCGTGGACGCCAAGGCCACCGGCGACGTGCCGGTGATCTCGGTGCGCCCGGGTGCGATCGAGGCGGCTCCGCAGGCCGGCGCCGGTGAGAAGGTGACCGTCGAGGTTCCGGCTCAGGAAGAGGGCGTCACCAAGGTGACCTCCCGCGAGCCCGTCGTCGGTGGCGACCGTCCGGAACTCACCGAGGCCACCATCGTGGTCTCCGGTGGTCGCGGCGTCGGCAGCGAGGACAACTTCCACAAGGTCGTCGAGCCGCTGGCCGACGCGCTGGGTGCCGCGGTCGGCGCCTCGCGTGCCGCCGTCGACTCGGGCTACTACCCGGGCCAGTTCCAGGTCGGCCAGACCGGTAAGACCGTGTCGCCGCAGCTGTATGTGGCCCTGGGCATTTCGGGCGCGATCCAGCACCGCGCCGGCATGCAGACCTCGAAGACCATCGTCGCCGTCAACAAGGACGAAGAGGCGCCGATCTTCGAGATCAGCGACTACGGCATCGTGGGCGACCTGTTCAACGTCGCGCCGCAGCTGACCGAGGCGGTCAAGACCCACAAGGGCTGATCGAGACCCCTGCAGGGAGTACGGCTCGCCGAATCGGTACCTCGCGGTATCGGTTCGGCGAGCCGTCTGCGTTCCGTCCGCGTGCTCGGTCCGCGCTGTTCAGTCCGGTGGCCGCTGCGCCTGGTTCCCGCCGACGGTGATGCCGATGACGGTCGGTATGCACAGCGCCAGCCCCCACGGCACCGCGACCCAGAACGGCCAGAAGTACCCGGCGCCGGTGGCCAGCCAGATCACGACGCACAGGATGTTGACGAAGATCCACGGCGTCCACATGATCAGCACCCACGGCGGCACCCGCCCGGGCCGCGCGGCGCCCGCCCGCTCCCGCACCGCGGGCAGATCCGACAGGATCGGCGACAACTCCCCGTAGGTACGCGCGGCGTAGACCTGCTGGACCCGATCGTCGAATTCGGCGAGATTCAATCGCCCCTCGTTCATCGCCGTGCGCAACCGCTCGACGATCTTCTCCCGGTCCGCGTCCGAAGCCCGCACGTGCTCGTTTCCCACGGCCCAAGCCTAGAGGCGACCATCGCCACACGCGGGGGAACATCACCCGGAACCACCTGGGGCAGGCGATAATCCGCTTGCGCTCCTCCGCTGCCCTCGGCCAGGCTGAGGCCGTGCCGACTCCGACCGGGCCACCGATCGCACTCCCACCCGAGGTCGTCGAGACCGTGAGCACGGTCTTCGGCGCGCGCGGCCGGACCTGGCTCACCGAACTTCCCGAGCGAGTCGAGGCGCTGTGCGCGCAGTGGCAGCTGACCTCGCTCGGCGCCGCCTTCGCCGGTGGCACCCACTCCTACGCCGCCCCCGTCCGCCGCGCCGACGGTTCGGTGGCGGTGCTGAAGATTCCGGTCGTCGACGAGGAGAACGCCGGCGAGGCGGCCGGCCTGTACTGCTACGACGGCGACGGAGCGGTCCGCCTCCACGACTACGACCCCGGTAGCGGCGCCCTCCTGCTCGAGTGTGCCCGGCCGGGCACGCCACTGCTGGCGCAGCCCGGATTCCCGAGCCTGGAAGGCCTGCCCGAACATGCGGACAAGGTCGATGTGGCCTGCCGGTTGTACCGGCGTCTGCGCCGCCCGCCCGTCGCGCTGCCGGACGGATATCCGGACATTCCCACCGTTTCCGCTGCGCTCGCCGACTGGTCAGTCCGCTTCGGGCAACCGAAATCCGAACTGGTTCACGCCGTTCCGTCCACCCTACTGGACGCCGCGGTGGCTCGATGCGCCGAACTCGCCCGGCCGCAGGGACCGCCGGTCCTCGTCAACCGCGATACCCACCTGGGCAATATCGTTGCCGCCGAACGGGAGCCGTGGCTGCTGATCGACCCGAAGCCGTATCTCGGTGAGGCCGCATTCGATATCGGTTTCCTGATCATGATTCGGATTCAGCGCTTGCCGACCGCCGAGCACGCGAAACGAATGGTCACCGATACGGCCGCGGCCACCGGCGTCGACCCCGGCCGCGCGTGCCGGTGGGCGTTTCTGCGGGCGATGGAGGAAATATCTTGGGCCGTCGACGATCACGCGCCCGCTGACCTGCGGTTACACCTCGCCGTCGCCACCGCCCTGAGCGGAATTGCGCCATCTTTCGAGGTGGCTCGAGCCGCACCGAAACAGGACGATTGCGAAACACCGGCGATGAAGATATTCCTACCGAGCCGTAGATAACGAATCGGTCGCTGCCACACGGAATTGCTGCTATCTTTGCTGTCGTCGGGTGCTGGGGCCGATCGGGATCCTCCCGCCGGTGGGTCGATGCTGAATTCGCCTGTCCGGTAAGCGCTTCGAGGTCTCCTCCAGGTTAGGTGCAGTATCATCCTGCCTGCCGCGTTCCCGCCGTCCGACCTGAGTGTTATCCCGGCCGCGCCGATCGCGGTCGTCGAGTTGGAAAGGACGAAGCGGCCGGAAATCCGGCACCGAGGGAACTGATGAATCAAGCTACCGCCGTGACTCTTTCGTGGATCCTCGCCGCCATTCTGATACTGACGATCGCGGGAGCTCTGTACGCCGCGTATTACGCGTCGCAGCAGCGCGCCCGTGCCCGCAGTGCCGAGGCGGAATTGCGCGCCCACGAGGACGAGCTCGAACATTTCACGAGCACCACAATGGGTTTGGTGGCCGACTCGGTGCGCCGCGCCGAATCGACGGTCGAATTGCCCGCCATCGACCGCGGCGGTTCTCGCTTCGCCCAGCTGCTGCAGCGGCTGACCGAGCGTTACGCCGACGACCTGCACCGAGTGGCCGCCGAAACCCATGAGCGCACCAGCCACGAGCTGGAATACGAGAAGCAGCAGGCGATCTCCGCCACCGAGGCCAGCATCCGCGAACAGGTCGAGAACGCCTCCCGCGAGGCGACCAGCGCCGCGGTCCGCGCGTTCGGCACCTCCGTGGTCAGCCTGGGCGCCGACGTCGGCCAGGTGGTGAGCGCCGCACTGCGCCAGCACCGCGGGGACGACGTCTACGAGACGCTGATCCGCATCGACCACAGCGTCCAGCAGATGATCCGCCAGGCGCAGTCGTACGTGATCGTCTGTGGCGGTCTGCCCGGCCGCCGCTGGCCGCAGCAGTCGCTGACCGACATCGTCGGCGGCGCCATCGGCCGCGTCCGCGACTTCACCCGGATCCGGCCGCAGCAGCTCGACCGGGTGATCATCAGCCGTGCGGTCGAACCGCTCGTGCACACGATGGCCACCCTGCTGGACAACGCGCTGCGTTACTCGCCGCCCACCTCCTTCGTGGACGTCACCTTCCAGGAAGGCCACCACGGCCTGACGGTGATCATCGACGACGCCGGCGTGCGGATGAACCCCGAACAGATGGAAGAGGCCCGCCAGGTCCTCGCCGGCGAGCGCACCGTCGACATCCACCAACTGGGCCCGACCCCGCGGGTGGGTTTCCCGGGCATCGCCGCGCTGGCCCGCCGCTACGGCTTCACCGTGTACATCGACGGACCCAATATCTACGGTGGTATGCGCGCGATGGTCTACGTACCCGAGGGACTGCTGGCCGCGCGGCCCGACAACCTCGAAAGCGTTACGGCGCCACCGATTTCCACGCCGATCGAGGTCGCCGCGGCACCCGCCGCGGTCGGGAGCGCCAATGCCGCCCCTGCCCCGGTGAGCCTCTCCGCAGCCCCGGTTGCCGCGGTCGCCCCGGTTGCCGCGGTCGCTCCGGTCGCCGAGGCGGAACCGCTGCCGGCCGCGGACCCGACACCGACCGGTCAGTCGTCCACGGTGCACGAGATCACGCCGGGCGGGCTGCCGCGCCGGCGGCGGCGCAGCGTGGCCTTGCCCGCCTCCGCCCGCGGGCCCCGCACCGATACGGGACAGCCGCATACCGATACGGCCCTGCCCCGAGTCGATATCGCCGAAGCCTGGCAGACCGGTTCCACCAGCGGACGTGCAGCCGCACATGACAACTCCGAAGGGATGACATCCTGATGGCCACACCCGGCACCACTGTGACCGACGGCGATAACAAGCTGTCGTGGATGCTCGAGGATCTGACCGTTCCCGGCGTCCGATTCGCCGTACTACTGTCCGAAGACGGCCTGCGCATCGCCCACGTCGGCGCCATCTCCCTCGACGACGCCGAGCGCTTCGCCGCCGCGGCCTCCGGCCTGAGATCTCTGGGTAAGGCTCTCAGCGAGTTCTGCGGCCCCGCGAATACGGTGCGGCAGAACATGACCGAGTACGACGAGGGCATGATCTTCATCACCGCCGCCGGTGAGGGCGCCCTGATCGGCGTGTCGACCATGCCCGATGTCGACGTCAGCATGGTCGCGCACCGGATGAACGAACTCGCCGTGAGAGTCGGCCGCGAACTCGGCAGCCTGCCCCGCCACAGGCCGGGTAGCGATCGGGCATGAGCAAGCACCGGCGCGATCCCGACCTGGTCCGTGCCTACGTACGCACGGGCGGGCGTACCCGTGCGACTCGCTCGGTCGACCTGGTGACACTTGTTGTGGCAGCACAGGATCCGACGCCCGGTGCCAGTCCGGACGCGCGCCGGGTTTTGAATGTCTGCAGTCGGCACGCTGCACTGTCGCTCGCCGAAGTGGCGGCATATCTCGACCTGCCGCCCTCGGTAGTGAAGATCGTGGTATCGGACCTGCTCGACAGCGGCCATCTGGTCAATCCGACCCCGGCTGATTATGTGCCGGAGGTCGCCCTGCTCGAGGAGGTACTGAATGGGCTCCGCGCTCTCGCCGTCTGAGCGCCCGACCGCCCTGTCCGAACGACCCGCCGCTGTGACCGACCGTACGGTCGACTATGTACCGGAAACGGTCACGCGGTCGGTGAAGCTGTTGGTAGCAGGCAATTTCGGTGTCGGTAAGACCACGTTCGTCAGCAGCGTCTCGGAGATCCGTCCGCTGCGCACGGAAGAGACCATCACCGAGGCCAGCGTCGGTATCGACGATATGGCCGGTCTCCCGGGCAAGCAGACCACCACCGTGGCCATGGATTTCGGGCGCATAACGCTCAATCCGCAACTGGCGCTGTATCTGTTCGGTACACCGGGCCAGCGCCGGTTCCTGCCGTTGTGGGAGGAGCTGGCCAACGGCGCACTCGGTGCGCTGGTGCTGGTCGACACCCGGCGCATCGACAAGGCCGACGAGGTGCTCTCCATCCTCGAGGAACGCGGCGTGCCGTATTCCGTGGCGATCAACGAATTCGACGGTGCGCATCGCTTCCCGCTCAGCGAGATTCGCGATGCGCTGGACCTGGAACCGGGCACCCCGCTGACCGCGTTGGACGCCCGCGACCGCGGCACCTGCCTGCGATCGCTGATCACGCTGGTGGAATTCCTGTTCCACCGGCTCGAACCGCGTCCCTGACCGTTTCACCCCGAGCAACGCCGTACCGGCCTCCGGTGCGGCGTTGCTCCGTTTTCAGGAGCTGCGCTTTCAGGAACTGTGCAGGGCGGCCAGCAGGGTGACCAGGATGGGTGAGCGCCGGATATCGCCGCGAAGTACGGCCGACACCGGAATGCGCAGCGGCCGGCCGGCGAGTTTCAGCGTGGCGATCCCTTCGGTGGCACTATCGGCGTAGAGGATCGTCCAGGCGTCCGGCCGATTGATCAACTCCATCGTCGCAGTGTGGTCCGGCGGGATCGGCGGGCCGTAGCTCGGGCGGGTCGGTATCTCGGCGAACGCGTGCCGGACGACGTTGTGCAGAAGAACCTGTTCCGTCTCCGGGGGCAGCAGCAGCGGATATTTCCCCAATTCGGCCAATGTCACATCACCGCGGCCGGCCAGCGGGTGGGCGGTCGAGGCGGCGATGACGAGGTCCTCCACCCACAGTTGTTCGACCGTCAGACCGGGCTGTTCGACACTGCCGCGGATGAGAGCAAGATCACAATCGCCGTCGGCGACCGCAGCGATGCGCTGCCGGAACGGCTTGATGACGAACTCGATTTCGGCACCCGGATGCGCTTCGCGTGCTCCGGCTATCGCGGATAGCGATCTTGTTGCGAAAGACATATTCGCTGCCAGGCGAATTCGTGGCCCGGAGTCGCGAACAGCTGCGCGAATAGCGGATTCGAGGCTCAGCATTTGTTTCGCAAGGGGAAGTAGCCGAACGGTTGCCTCAGTCGGGACAACGGAGCGCGTGGAGCGTTCGAAGAGCTGCACACCAAGATCATGTTCGAGTCGCGCGATTTGATGACTGATAGCCGATTGCGATATGAAGCAGCGCACAGCGGCGCGACTGAAGCTCAACTCCTCGCACACCGCGACGAAGTAGGTGAGCTGACGAAGTTCCATCAAGATCTCCATTCATGAATGATCTAGATAAGAGTCATCAATATTATGCGCCCTGACCCCCGAAACATCCAGGGCATGAATCGCGTTTACTCATGACAGAAGGAGGCTGTCATGCAAGACGTGGATGCGGGAATCGAAACCACCGATGTGGTCATCGTGGGTTCGGGGTTCGGCGGGCTCGCCGCCGCGAAGCAGCTCAGCAAATCGGGGATCGACTACGTTCTCATCTCGGCGACGCCGGAACATCTGTTCCAGCCGCTGCTCTATCAGGTAGCGACGGGTGTGCTCCCGTCCACCGACATCGCTCCGCCGATCGCGCAGATCCTGCGCCGGCACAAGGGCGCGGAGGTGCGGCTGGGCAAGGTCGTCGATATCGACGCCGGTGCCGCCGTCCTCACCTACGAGACCGGGCAGGGGCCACGCAAGATTCGCTACGGCTCGCTGATCGCGGCCACCGGCGCCACCCAATCGTATTTCGGCCGCGACGATTTCGCGGAGAAGACGTTCTCACTCAAGACCATCGACGATGCCAAACTGCTGCGAGCACAGATCGAGCGCGTCTTCGCCGAGGCGGCGAAGGCCGATCCGGAAACCCGGGAACGGCTGCTGAGCTTCGTGGTCGTCGGCGCGGGCCCGACCGGCGTCGAGGTCGCCGGTCAGCTCAAGGAGCTTGCGAAACGCCACTACCACCAGGAGATTTCGGTGACCCTGGTGGAGGGTGCGGGCGCGGTGCTGCCGCCGTTCGGTGGCAGCCTGTCGGAGTATGCGCGCAAGTCGTTGAGCCGCAACGGCGTCGAGGTGCTGCTCGACACCTTCGTCACCGACATCGAAGCCGGCAAGGTGACCGTCAAGACCAAGGACGGTGTCGAGCGCGGTATCGGCGCTGAGACCGTGGTGTGGTCGGCGGGTGTCGCGGCCGGCGGATTCGCCACACTGCTGGCCGAGGCCACCGGCTGCGAAACCGACCGTGCCGGAAGGCTTCTCATCAACCCGGACTGCACGGTGGGCGGACACGCCGATATCTACGCCATCGGCGATATGACCTCGCTGAACGGCTATCCCGGCCAGTCGCCGACGGCCATGCAGGAGGGCCGCCACGTCGCCGACATCATCCGCCGCAAGAAGCAGCCCGGCACCCCGTTCGTGTACTGGGACAAGGGTTCGATGGCGGTGATCAGCCGGTTCAGCGCGGTCACCAAACTCAACGACCGCGTGAAGTTCACCGGCACCATCGCCTGGGCCACCTGGCTCGCCGTCCACCTGTTCTATCTGGTCGGCTTCCGTAACCGCTTCGTCGCGGTCCTCTCCTGGCTGGTGGCGTTCATCGGTACCGGCCGCCCGGGCTTCGACGAGAGCGACAAGCCGCAGCAGGCGGCGCCGGTTCCCGAGAATCGACGAGCGGCGTAGCGTCACCCGACCGAATCCCCCTTCCGGCCCGCGACAACGATGCGGGCCGGAACGCGTGGCTCCCGGGTCCCGGGTTCAGGCCGCTCGCTCGACGGCGGCCTCGGTGGTGGCCATGGCGAACAAATCCTCGGCAAGAGCATCGGGATGGACTCGCCGCACGTCGTTCGGTTCCACCGAGGCGAAATGGCCGGAATCGAACAACTGTTGCGCCGCACTGTTTTCGATGAGGCGGGTGATGAGCAGAGCGCCCACCCGCACACCGCTCGGTCGGACCTGCTGGTCGATCGCGTACAGGTAATTGAGCAAGGCCGACTGCGGCACGCTCGAACTGGCCAGCGCCGCTTGCGGTTCGCGCACCGCTCCGCCCTGGGCGATGAGGACGGCGCCCGACCCGCGGGCCGTCATCGCCGGCAGTAGCGCGTGCATGATGCGCACCGGCGTGGTCAGGTTGATCGGCAACCACGTGCGCAGGGTGTCCGCGTCCAGCGACAAGGCATCGACGGGTAGCCGGCTCACATCACCCGGGCTGTAGACCACCACGTCCGGAAGTCCGTGCGCACTCCGCAATTCGGCGAGTGCGTAGTCGATCCGGGCGTCGTCGGTGAGGTCGGCGAGCAGGACGTCCACCTCGATCCCCTCGGCCGCCAGCCGCGCCCGCAACCGTTCGAGTGTGTCCGCGTTGCGCGCGATCAGCGTCACCGAATAGCCCGCACGGCCGAATCGCAGCGCCGCCGACAATCCGAGCGCGGGACCCGCGCCGAACACTGCCAGATGTGGCATGACCGAACCTCCATAACTCGAGAAGGCACTCAAGTTGAGTACATTCTCAAGTTAAGGCTAAGTCGAGTGGGTTTTCAAGTTGTTAGTGTGAGGTCATGGTCGAGAAGGTGGCGAGTACCGGGGAAACGGCGGCCGGCGCGCGCCCGCGGCGTCGGGACGCCCGGGACAATCGGGACAAGATCGCCGCGGCGGCCCGGCGGCGGTTCACGGCCGAGGGCCTCGACGCTTCGCTGAATCAGATCGCACGCGACGCGGGGGTCAGCATCGGCACGCTCTACAACCACTTCCCCACCCGCGAGGCGCTGATCGGCGACGCGTTACTGGACCTGGTCGTCGAGTCGGGCCGCAGCGCGGAGGAGGCCTTGCGGACGGCCGACCCGTGGACGGGGCTGGTCGACCACTTGACGAAGCTGGCGCAGTGGCAGGCGAGCGATCGCGGCTTCACCGATATCTGCGTGTATTCGCTGCCCGCCGACAGTCCGATCGAGGTGGCGAAACAGCAGGGGCACACCCTGTTCCAGCGGTTGGTGACGCGAGCGCAGGAGGCCGGGCAGCTGCGCAGCGACATCACCGAAGCCGATCTCGGCCTCCTGCTGTGGTCGGTGGTGCGCGCGACCGACGGCGTGCGCGAGGTCGCCCCCGAGGCGTGGCGCCGGCATCTGACGGTCCTGCTCGACGGCTTACGCGCCGAGGCCGCCCATCCCCTGCCGGGACGCGCGCTCGACCCCGAACAGGTCCGCGCGGCAATGACTCTCGGTTGAGACCCCCGAACACAGCAGTCCCCGGTAGTCTCCATCGATACCTGAACCTCAGTCGTCGCTGTCGGTTCCGGATATTCGACTGACTTGCCGGGGGCCTGGCCAGATCCTGGAAACCATCTCCGCGAGTCGTTCGACGTCTCGTTCGACTCCGTGATGATTTCCGGTGTTCCGGTGTATCACCTAGTTTCCTCCTGATTTTTCTCCAGTCAAGACCTCAGGAAGGAAAAACTACAGCTTGGCCAGCACTTTTTGCACCGTGAGCCAGGTGCGGGTGGTGATGTCCTTGCCGTAGACGGTCTCGAGCCACGACATGTGGTTCGGCGTGCCCGCGACCGAGTTGTCGATGACCGCCAGCAGCGCCCGCGCCGGTTCGTCGAAGCGCACGATGCGCACGGCCGACTCCAGGTTGCCGGGCAGCTCCGGCGGAGCGGACCCGGCTCGATCCTTCACGAAGGTCGCGGTGAGATAGGTGCCGCGCGCATGTGTGAGGCCGGGAAAAGGATCGGAGTCGACCAGCTTCTGCAGCTCCTCCCGGCTGCGGATGATGGTGCCGCCGCCGATGCCGAGCTCCGCCTGCAACGCCGCCTGGATCTGCGATTCCATTGCGGCGATATCGGTTTCAATGCTGCCGAAGACGATGTTCCCACTCGTCAGCACCGATCCCACCCCCTCGTAGCCGAGGCCCTCGAAGACCGCCCGCAACTTCTCGTTGCGCATGTTGGGGTTGCTGGGCATGATCCCCCGCAACCAGGCCGCATACCGGTTCATGAGCCGAAGGCTACCCGGCGTCACCGACAGGAATGCCGGTTCGGCCGTCCCGGCGATCGGGCTGTCCGGCGGACGCGTCCGGCAGGCGTGCGTAGGTCAGGTGCACGAGACCCGTGCCGACCGCGCGAACCCCGGTGAGCCGCAAGGGGCGCGGCGAGACCGGTGCCGAGCCGTCGGCGCAGGCGAAGAGCCGGCTCCCCGCGCCCATCACCACCGGGAATACCGCCAGTCGTACCTCGTCGACCAGGCCGTGGCCGGTCAGCGCGTGCACCAGTTCGGTGCTCGCGTAGACCCGGATCTCGCCGTCGACGAGGTGTCGCAACCTCGCCACCTGCTCGGCGAGATCACCTCGCAGCACGGTCGTGTTGTTCCACTGGGGATCCGACAGCGTCGCGGACACAACGTATTTCGGCAGACCGTTCATGCGGTCCGCGGTCGCGCCGGTGCGCAGCGGATACCGGGCAGCGAAGTATTCGTAACTGCGCCTGCCCAGCAGCAGCGCCTGCGCGTCCAGCACATCGTCGTGAATCAGCCGGGCCCATTCCGCGCGGTCGTCCGGCGACAGCGCCGCACGCCAATCCGCGTCGCTGAAACCCTCCGCACCGGTCGGATCCTGGGTCACTCCGTCGAGCGACACGTTCTCGAAGACGACGATCTTTGCCATGGCGTACTCCTCTTGTGGGTGGCGGGACTGCTACAGAGACAGACACCGCCGCATCGGCCGAAATGGTCGCGTTCGGACCGACACATTCACCGTCGCCGCGGTGTCGATATTCGGTGGAGGTGTGTCATGACAGACGGAGATGACGACATGGTGGCGATCGGCGATCTGATGGCCGGGGCGCGGGCGGGCGACGGTGCGGCGTTCCGGGCGTTGACCGCGCCGTACCGCACGGAGCTACAGCTGCACTGCTATCGGATGCTCGGCTCGCTCCAGGATGCCGAGGATGCCTTGCAGGACACGATGCTGGCCGCGTGGCAGGGCATCGGCGCATTCCAGGAGCGCTCCTCGCTGCGCACCTGGCTGTACCGGATCGCCACCAACCGGTGCCTGAACGCGCGCCGGGCCGCGGGCCGGCGCCGGGCGAAGGAGTGGGACGTGCCGAACGTCGAACCGCCCGAGCCGTCACGGCTCGGCGAGGTCGTGTGGTTGCAGCCCTGTCCCGACGCACTGCTCGAGCAGGCGCCGCCCGGCCCGGAGGCACGCTACGAGCTGAGCGAGTCCGTCTCGCTGGCCTTCGTGACCGCGCTGCAACTGCTGCCGCCGCGCCAGGTCGCCGTCCTCGTCCTGCGCGATGTCCTCGGATTCCGTGCGGCCGAGACCGCCCGGATGCTCGACACCTCCGTCGACTCGGTCAACAGTGCCCTCACCCGGGCCCGGGTGGCACTCGAGCGGCGCCGGCCGATCGGCCGGTCACCGGCACCGGGATCGGCCGACGAGGAGGCGATCGTGGCGAGATTCGCGCGCGCGTGGGAATCGGCCGATGTGCACGCGCTCGTGCGACTGCTGACCGACGACGTCTTCATGTCGATGCCGCCGATTCCGTTCGAATACGTGGGCCGCGAGGTCGCCACCCGCTTCTGCGCCGGCATCTTCGCCGCCGGGCGGCGATTCGACCTGGTACCGACGCGGGCCAACGGCCAACCGGCGTTCGGCGCCTACCTGCGCGGCCCGGACGGCAGCAGTTACGGCACCGGCCTGTACGTCCTGTCGCTCGCCGGCGAGCGCATCAGCGCCCTGACCCGATTCGAGAGCACGGTGCTGCCGTGGTTCGGGCTGGCGCGCACGCTGCCGAGCCGATAGCGGTACGAGAGGAATACGGGTCCGGCGGATCAGTCCGATCCGGCGCCGACTCCCGCCTTCTTGCGTTCGATATCGGCCAGCGCGGCGGCATGCCGGGCGCGCTCCTCGGCGGCGTCGTCCCAGGCCTTCTTGCGGTTCTTGACCACCCGGGCGGGGGCGCCGACGGCGATGCTGAAGTCGGGGATCTCCCCCTTCACGACGGCATGGGCGCCGAGCACGCAGCCGCGGCCCACCCGGGTCTCGCGCAGCACGGTCACCTTGGCCGCGATCCAGGTGTCGGGGCCGATGCGGACCGGGCTCTTCACGATGCCCTGATCCTTGATCGGCATCGTCACATCGTCCATCCGGTGGTCGAAGTCGCAGATGTAGCACCAGTCGGCGACCAGGGTCGACTCGCCGATCTCGATGTCGAGATAGGTGTTGACGACGTTGTCCTTACCGAAGACGACCTTGTCGCCGATGCGCAGCGAGCCCTCGTGGCAGCGCAGCGCGTTGCCGTCGCCGATATGCACCCATTTGCCGATCTCCATGC
Source organism: Nocardia sp. AB354 (assembly GCF_049538315.1). Lineage (NCBI taxonomy): Bacteria > Bacillati > Actinomycetota > Actinomycetes > Mycobacteriales > Nocardiaceae > Nocardia > Nocardia sp. AB354. The sequence continues at coordinate 32,078 of NZ_JBMVFU010000017.1, forward strand.
GGCCGAGCTCGGGGGTGGCGTGGATCTCGACATTGCGGCCCAGGAAGACCATGCCGCGCAGCACGATATGCGGATTCGCCAGCCGGAATTTGAACAGCCGGTAGTACCGCACCAGATACCACGGCGTGTACGCCCGATTGGCGAGCACCCAGCGCAGCGACGCCATCGTCAGAAAGCGCGCCTGCTCCGGATCCCGGCGGCGCGAACCCCGCCAACGCGAACGCAACGGTGCGCCCCACATGCTCGTCACGGGCCAGCTCCCTTTCCTCGGGCGACGGTTACCTCGGTGGTCACCTGATCGAGGTACCAGCGTAGTCTCGTGCAGGCCCGTTACGAACAGATGGGAGTGCAGCAGGTGCGAAGCGGCAGTCGGCGACCCGAGCGCAGCGAGCACGACCGCGGCGGACACCACCCGACGACGTTGCGCCACTCGGTAATTCGGGGCGGCGTCCCGTGGCGCGCGATCGCGGCGGTGGGCGCCCTGGGCCTCCTGGCGCTGACCGGATGCGGCAGCAGCACCGTCGACGACATCAAGGTCGGTTCCGGCAAGGGCTGGCAGTCGGCCTTCCACGATGCCCGCAACAGCGGCGCGAGTCCCGTCACCGGCGCCCGGCATCTGAGTCTGAGCTGGTCGCGACCGATCGGCGGCCCGCTGGCGAATGCGACCACGATCGGCCCGGACGGCCAGTTGTTCGTCACCTCCCGCACCACCACCGACTGTGTCGGCAAGCCGGGTACCACCGGCATGATCTTCTCGTTCCAGATGCCCACCGGGCGCAAGCGCTTCTGCAATGCGCTGGGACCGGATGCCGTCGCCGCGGCCTCGGCGGTCGACGGGGCGAGCAATGTGTACGTCGGTGACGACGGCGCGGTGTTCTCGTTCAACGCGCTGGGGCAGCCGCGCTGGCGCACTCCCGTTGCCGGCGTTCCGGTCTCGGTGCAGTTCACCCACGACGGGACCGTGCTGTCGGTCTCGCAGTCCGGTCAGGTCGACGTCCTGGACCGGCAGACCGGCGACCGCGAGGTGTCGACCTATCAGGTGCTGGGCGACCCCGACTTCCTCGCGCACCCGAATGTCACGCGCCCGGCGGACGGGCAGGGTATCGACGACTGCGCCGTCGGCGGTCCGCAGTGCGCGGTGGCGAATGTGTCGGCGCTCGATCCGAATTCGGGCCGCTTCTATCTGACCGCCTGGCGGACCGGCGCGCCCGCGGCGTCCGTGGTGGCGCTGCACTACGCCGACAAGAAGGTCACCCAGGACTGGAGCGTCGACATCCTCACCGACGGCAGCGCGACCAGCCCGACGCTGTCGTCGGACGGGAAGACGCTGTACGTGGGCGACAACAGCGGTCGCCTGCTCGCCGTCGACACCGCCGACGGTCGTACGAAATGGACGCAGCCGCTGGGCTTCGCCCCGCGCGGCGGCATCTCCGAACTCGACGGGCTGCTGATTCCGGGCGGCGACGACGGCCATCTGCTGGCGTTGCACGACAACGGCGACCGCGCCGAGATCGCCTGGGAACGTAAGGATCTCACCCTGCGCGGCCGTCCGGTGCAGACGGCCGGCGATACCGGCTACGTCGTGGTGCCGATGGGCGATGCGCTGCATCTGCTGACCTTCGAGACGAAGTCGGGTAAGACGATCGCCTCCGCCGCACTGCCGGGTGCGCAGGGCACGACGGTGTCCACCGCGATCGGACCCGACGGCCAGGTCGTGGTCGGCACCCGGATCGGCGAGCTGTTCGCCTTCACACCGGATCGGTAGAGTTCGCCGCCGGCCCCACGCGCGGGGTTTCGCAGACGAATGCCGTTGCGGTGCGGCCGATCCGGGTGATCACCACGGTGTGCGGGGTGCTGCCACGCGGTTTGATCCGGCGCCGCAGGGCATCGGGATCGACGTCGACGCCGCGGATCAGTATTTCCAGCGGACCGCAGTCGCGGCGGTGCAGTTCGGCGCGCAACGGCTTCTCCCGGAATTCCAGCCGGTCCAGGATGCGGAAACCGCGCACATCCGCCGGCACCGTCTCGCCGGTGAGATAGGCGATGCGCGGATCCAGCTGCCACAGGCCGTATCTCGCGGCGTAGTGGCGGACCAGGCCGGCCCGGACCACCGCGCCGTCCGGGTCGACGAGCCAGGTGCCGGGCTCGCGGTCGGGAAGGTCGTCGGGCTCGGCATCGGTCAGCGACCACGAGGAACCGTCGCTGCGCAGCACCGTCGCCCGCCTGGTCACCCCGGATTCGGTGAGCCCGCGCGACCACAGGCAGGCTTCGCGCACGGCGCCGTCGAGGGAGACCACCTCGACCTCACCGTCCCACGAAAGGCCCGCGTACCCGTCCGCGGCCGTCCGGTCGGCTCGCGCGGGCAAGGGTCGGGCGCCCGGGCGCCGCTGCGCGAAACGGTCGAAATCCAGTCCGGGAGCGCATTTCACGACCAGATCGCGGTCGCGGTAGACGGCCAGCAGCTGCGGTAGCGGCGGTTGCAGCTGAGCCGGATCGTGGGTGCGCCGGCCTCCCGCGCGCCGCGCCGGATCGGCGATCACCACGGCGCCGGCACTGCACGGCCGCAGCGCATCGGCCTGTGCCAGTGCGACATTCGGCGCATCCGCCAGATTGTGCGCGGCCATCGCCAGCCGCACCCGGTCCAGATCACTGCCGAGCACCGCCGGGCATTCCCGCCGCAGCGCGGCGAGTTCCGCGCCGATCGAGCAGGTGATGTCGTGGACGGGACGCCCCGCCAGCCGCCGGGCCCGATGTCGGGCCACGAGACTCGGCGTCGCCTGCTGCAGAGCGTCGTCGGTGAACAGCCATTCGGCCGCGTCGTCGAGTTTGGCGGCCGCCCGCCGGCGCAGCTGCACGGTCTCCACCAGCGCGGCCGTACGCTCGCCGTAGTCGCGGCGCAGGACCTCGAGGTCGCGCAGCATCGTCGCGGGCGTCAGCGCGTGTTCCCCGACCACGGACAGTGCGTCCCGGCCCGCCGCACTGTCCAGAAAGCCGACGTCTTCCGCTGTGAACGAATACCCCATCAGCGCGGCTCCGGCCGCCGCACAGGCGAGACCGACTGAGCCGCAACGAGTATCGAGCGAGCAGAGACCGCACGCCGGTAGGACACCGGCACCGCCGAGGGCCGGAGCATGCACCCCACGCCCGTCGAGACGGTCCGCGCCGGACCGGCAGCGTAGCCGGTCCGCACGCGAGACAGCCTGCCGCCCACTACTTTCCGGCGGCGCCCGGCTTCACGCCGGTGATCATGGCGTTGTAGAAGAACTGGCGCGGCACCACGTGGCGCAGCACCTTCTCGTCGAGCTTGCTCAGGCCCAGCCACGCCTTGTACTGAGCCATCCGGTAGCGCCAGGTGAGCTTCTCCTCCGGCACCGCCGCCTCGAAGGTACGCACCGGCCAGCCCCACAGCGCGGCCGCGAATTCCTCGGTCTCGGCGTGCACCTGCACCGCACCGGCGCTGCGGGCGATCCGCTCGAGCTCGGAGGGATCGAAGGTGTGCAGGTCGACCACGGCCTCCAGGGCCGCGGCCCGCGACGACTCGTCCAGTTCGGCCTGCGGTCGCCGCCAGTCGGACAGGAACGGCAGCTTGGTCACCTCGGTGGTGACCTTCCAGGTGATCTGGCCGAGTTTGCGGGCGTAGAAGTTGCCGATGGTGGTCGGCTCACCGGCGAACACGAAACGGCCGCCCGGCTTCAGTACCCGCAGGCATTCCCGCAGCGCCTGCTCGACATCCGGAATGTGGTGCAGCACAGCATGTCCCACGACCAGGTCGAAGGTGTTGTCCTCGTAGGGGATGGTCTCGGCGTCGGCGACGCGGCCGTCGACATCCAGCCCCAGGTTCTGCGCGTTGCGGGTGGCGACCTTGACCATGCCCGGCGAAAGGTCGGTCACCGAACCGGTTTTCGCCACTCCGGCCTGCATCAGATTCAACAGGAAGAAGCCGGTGCCGCAACCGAGTTCGAGGGCCCGCTCGTACGGCAGCGGCGCATTCGGCGCGACGGCGTCGAAGCGGCCGCGCGCGTACTCGATGCAGCGCTCGTCGTAGGAGATGGACCATTTGTCGTCGTAGGTCTCGGCCTCCCAGTCGTGGTAGAGGACCTGCGCGAGCTTGTTGTCGGTGAGCGCGGCCTGGACCTCGGCCTCGGTGGCGTGCGGGTTCGGCGCGGGGTCGTCAAGACGTGCGGTCATGGTGGCACAGCGTATCGAGTGATCACGCGGAGTGGGTCAGCGGCCCAGGAATTCCGCGACGCCCGGACCGGACGCCGAATAAGAACGTGTTCCTACGCTGCGATCTTCGGTTTCGAACAGCTCCGCCCACTCGCCGCGGGCGCGGTCGAGGCCGTGCGGACCGGCCTCGAAGACCCGTTTCGCCGCGGCCAGCGCGCGCGCCGGGCCGGTGGTGAACTGCCGCGCCCACCGCAGCGCCGCGGCGAAGACGTCGTCGGGCGCGACCACCTCGTCGACCAGCCCGATCGCCGGCGCCTCCTCGGCATCGACGTAGCGGCCGGTGTACACCAGATCCTTGGCCGGGCCGGGGCCCACGAGCAGTCCCAGCCGGCGGATGCCCGCCACCGGGATCAGGCCCGCCCGAATCTGCGGCAGGCCGAGTTTGACGTTGTCACCGATGAGCCGGCGGTCAGCGCCCAGAGCGAGCTCGAGGCCCGCGCCGACCGCGTACCCGGTGATCGCGGCGATCGTCGGCTGCGGAATCCGGGCCAGGCAGCCCAGTGCCTGCTGCAGATCCGCGGCGACGGCGTCGGCCTGCGCGGGCGTCCAGCGCGCGAGTTCGGCCATGTCGTCGCCCGCGCTGAAGATTCGCTCGTCGCCGTAGACGATCACGGCCCGCACCTCGTCGTCCGCCGCGAGGTCCGCGGCGGCCGCGGCCAGCTCCAGCGCCAGCTGCAGATCGATGAGATTCAGCGGCGGCCGGGCGAAACGCAGTACGGCGATTCCCGCCTCGACACGGTCCACGGTCACGAATTCGGCCACGGCGGCGAGCCTACTGTGCGTGCCGGGACACCTCCGACGTCGGGATGTTCGCGCCGGTGTCGGACCGCCGGCGCGTCGCCGTCCGGGCCGCCGGTAGTGCGACGAGACGCTGCCGACCCGACCCGCGAGGCGAAACGGGTCCCCGAGACGAGCCCACCGCACCGCGATCGGCGCCGGGTAGCAGCTCGCGACTCGGCCCTTGCCCTGTGGCTGAGTGAGTCCGGTCGTACCGCCGGCTCAGTCTCGCTTCGAACCCTGCAACCGGGACGCGTCCGGCATGTCGGCGAAATACCGGTGGTTGTTCGGGAACTGCAGCATCGGCTGACCGTCGACCGGCTCGAAGACCGGCATGATCGGGCTGATCGCGCGCTCGGCCGCGAGAATCTCTGTGGTGGAGGCGAATTCGGCGATCGAACTCAGCTGCGTCCAGGTCGGCGGCAGCAGCACGTCCTCGCCGGCCCGCCAGCGGTCCAGCGCCTGCGCCGGAGTCCGCCACGCCACCTCGTGCGCCTCGGTGGTCGCGCCGTCGGCGCGCTGCCCCTCCGGCAGGACGGCGACGAAGAAGTAGGTGTCGTAGCGCCGCGGTTCCACCACCGGCGTGATCCAGTTGTCCCACGGGCGCAGCAGATCAGCGCGCAGCACCAGATTCTCGTTCGCCAGGAAATCGCCGAACGACAGTTCGCGGCGCTCGAGCTTCTCCCGGGCACTGCGGTAGGCGACGGTATCGGAGACGACGGTGTCGGCGGTCGGGCCCGCCAGCAGCACACCGCATTCCTCGAAGGTCTCCCGTACCGCGGCGCACACCAGCGCCTGCGCGCGAGCGCGGTCGACTCCGAAACGACGACCCCACCACGTCGGGTCCGGCCCGGCCCAGCCGATTTCCGCGTCGGCATCGGAGCGGTCGACACCGCCACCGGGAAAGACGGTCATGCCGGCCGCGAAGGCCATCGCCTTGACCCGTCGTTGCAGGAATACCTCCGGTCCGGATGCGCCGTCACGCACGAGCACGACGGTCGAAGCGTCCTTCGGCGCCGGTGGCTCGGCCGGGGTTTCCGCAACAGATTCACTCACAATCGCACCATAACGCGCGCTTGGTTCCGATCGGCAGCAGGTGCCCGAATGCGGCACCGGTGCGCACTGCGGGAACAGGCGCCGGGAACCGGCTCAGGCGCGGTGGCGGCCGAAACGCTGCGAGCGCCGCGCGAAATACCGTCCGTCGATGCGATCGAGGGCGATGGACTGGCGGAAGGCCTCGCTGAGGTTCTCGGCGGTCAGCACGTCCGAGAGCAGGCCCTGTGCGATCACATCGCCCTCGTTGAGCAGCAGCGCGTGGGTGAAGCCGGGCGGAATCTCCTCGACGTGATGGGTGACCAGCACGGTCGCCGGAGCATCCGGGTCGGCGGCCAGATCGCCCAGTTGCTCGACCAGTTCCTCGCGGCCACCCAGATCGAGCCCGGCGGCCGGCTCGTCGAGCAGCAGCAGTTCGGGATCGGTCATCAGAGCGCGGGCGATGAGAACGCGTTTGCGTTCGCCCTCGGACAGGGTTCCGTAGGCGCGGTCCGAAAGGTGTTCGGCGCCCAGGCTTTCCAGGATGTCGACGGCGCGGTCGGTGTCGACATCGTCGTAGCGCTCGCGCCAGCGGCCCATCACGGCGTACCCCGCCGACACCACCAGATCCGACACCTTCTCGTCCACCGGGATCCGGCTGGCCACCGCCGCCGACGACAGGCCGATGCGCGGCCGCAGTTCGCTGATGTCGGTCTTGCCGAGCACTTCGCCCAGCAGCGTGGCCGACCCCGAGGTCGGATACAGCTCGGCGGCGGCCATCCGCAGCAGCGACGTCTTACCGGCGCCGTTGGGGCCGAGCACGACCCAGCGTTCGTCGAGCTCCACCTGCCAGGTGACGGGACCCACCAGGGTATGGCCCGAACGCCGGACGGTCACCTCGTTGAAATCGATGAGCAGATCGGGATCCGGTTGCGGCACGAGCTCCATCTTTGCCGACGCGCTCGATCCGTTGCCAACGTGGTCGGTGTGCACGCTATCCGTCATAGTCGGCCACCCGCTCCCCCACGATCCGAATCGGCCATTGCCGCAGTGACATTCCGCACGTTTGAGCACCCTACGGCGCTCGACACGCCACGGCACGCCGGGCCTCGGCTCGGTGCGGTGGGTGGTCGCGCCGCGCTACGCCGCGTCGTCGAGCGGGCTCATCGGCGGCGCCATCGCGATCACCGTCATCGATCCGGGCGCGACTTCGGTGAACCCGGCATCCCGCACGGCGGCGATCGTCTCGAGCCCGTCGCCACCGTTCACTCGGGCGCACAGGCGGGCCCAGAGATCCGGCTCCGCGTCCCGGACGGCGCAGCGGAATCCACGCTGCGCCCAGGCGAAGGCTTGTTCCACCGGAAGCGCACCGGCCAGCAACATGCTCGCGTGACCGACCTGCGCCGCCGCCTTGCCCACGGTCATGCTCAGGGCCGAATTCACCCACAGCACGGGCAGTTCCGGGTCCACGGGACCGGGCTCGTCCGATTCGAGATCGGTGCCCCCGATCTGCAGTCTGCGAATGCGCTGGTCGATGTCGCCGACCGGACCGGGCACCAGGGCGCGCGCCTCGGCGCCGTCCACCTCGAGCGTGACGCCGTCCACCTCGCTGGCCGCGAGCCATTGTGCGCCACGGGCCCGGCGCGCGACCTTCCGGATACGCGAGCGCTTCCACGCGAGATAGCGGTCCTGCCACTCACCGTCCGGACCCACCCGCGGGTCCAGGCAGAGCGCCACGGCCGCGGCGGCCGCGGCCTCGAGTACCGCACTGCGGCGCGGTGGTTCGGCTTTCGGTATGTGCAGCACCATCTGCATCGCCTGCACCTGCGCGGGATCGTCCGGATCGCCGCCACCCCCGTAACCCAGCGCCAATTCCGCATGCCGGGCACGGAAACCCGAATCCAGCAGCAGTGGCGGTGCGGCGCCCTCGGGCGCGTCGATCTCGGGTTCGGTCATCAGCTCAGCGGCACTCGGCGCAGCAGTCCGTCTCGGGCGTCCGCGGCCTCGACCTCATCGCGGGTGACCCCGAGAATGAACAACACCGCGTCCAGGAACGGATGCGACAACGCGGTGTCGGCGACCTCCCGCAGCGCGGGCTTGGCCTGGAAGGCGATACCGAGGCCGGCGGCGTTGAGCATGTCGATGTCGTTGGCCCCGTCGCCGACCGCGACGGTCTGTTCCATCGGCACGCCCGCCTCGGCCGCGAAACGCCGCAGCGCCACCGCCTTTCCGGGCCGGTCGACGATCTCGCCGATGACCTGACCGGTGAGCTTGCCGTCGACCACCTCGAGGGTGTTGGCGTGCACGAAATCCAGTTCCAGCTCGTGCGCCAGCGGTTCGATCACCTGACGGAATCCGCCGGAGACCACACCGCACCGGAATCCGAGGCGGCGCAGGGTGCGAATGGTGGTCCGCGCGCCGGGGGTCAACTCGATCCGCTCGGCGACCTGATCGATCACCGTTTCATCCAGTCCGGTGAGGGTGGCGACGCGCTGACGCAGCGATTCGGCGAAGTCGATCTCCCCGCGCATCGCGGCCTCGGTGACGTTGCGGACCTCCTCCTCGACACCGGCGTGGGCGGCCAGCATCTCGATCACCTCGCCCTGGATCAGGGTGGAGTCGACGTCGAAGACGATGAGCCGCTTCGCCCGCCGGGCCAGCCCCGCGCGCTCGACGGCGACGTCCACCTTCTCCTTCGCGGCGACCTCGGCCAGCGCCGTGCGCAGGCGGGTCTCGGCCAGCGCGTCCTCGGTGGGCGGTGCGGTGACCATCAGTTCGAGACCGGTCACCGGGTAGTCGGCGATACCGCGGATGGAGTCGATGTTGACCTCTTGGGCGGCCAGAGTGCGCGCGATGGTGCTGAACGCGCGAGCGGTCACCGGACTGCCGAGCACCACCACCGCGTGTGTGGACAGCGGCGCCCCGGAGACCGAATTGGCGCCGATCTCGACGTCGACCTGCATGCCGACGGTCGCCATCGCGTCCTCGAGCTGATCCTGCAGATCCTCCGGATCGCCCGGACTCGTCACCAGCACCCCGAGGGTCAGCCGGCCCCGGATCACGACCTGCTCCACATCCAGCAGGCTCACGCCGTGCCGGGACAGCGCCGCCAGCAGCACCGAGGTCACGCCCGGTTTATCGGGTCCGGTGACCGTGATCAGCACCGTCGTCTCGGTGGCAGTGCCACGATCGGACTCGGACGTGCCCACGCGCAACTCCATCTCTTCGTCACAGCTCCACTTCCGCGGCGATCGCGGTCCGCGACGGCCAGCAGACATTCTCTCAGGTCGGGTGCGGCCACCGGCGCGCACCGGTCGCCGGGGTCACTGCCGCACCGCCGACCCGGCGCGGCACCCCCGAAACGCCGAACGCGGCGGCCGTCGCACTGGACGGCCGCCGCGCCGGGACTGCTCTCTTCGAAGCGGGGTACTAGCTCGACACCTTCTCGAGCTCGGCCACGTGATGGGACTTCGAGCCCCAGCCCACGTGCGCCTCGGCCCGCATGCGCTCCACCATGTGCGGGTAGTGCAGCTCGAACGCCGGACGCTCGGACCGGATCCGCGGCAGCTCGTAGAAGTTGTGCCGCGGCGGCGGGCAGGTGGTGGCCCACTCCAGCGAGTTGCCGTAGCCCCACGGATCGTCCACGGTCACGACCTCGCCGTAGCGGTAGCTCTTGAAGACGTTCCAGATGAACGGCAGCGTCGAGGCACCGAGGATGAAGGCGCCGATCGTGGAGACGGTGTTCAGGGCGGTGAAACCGTCGGTCGGCAGGTAGTCCGCGTAACGACGCGGCATGCCCTCGTTACCCAGCCAGTGCTGCACCAGGAAGGTGGTGTGGAAGCCGACCATGGTCGCCCAGAAGTGCCACTTCGCCAGGCGCTCGTCCAGCATGCGGCCGGTCATCTTCGGGAACCAGAAGTAGATTCCGGCGAAGGTGGCGAACACGATGGTGCCGAAGAGCACGTAGTGGAAGTGCGCGACCACGAAGTAGGTGTCGGACACGTGGAAGTCCAGCGGCGGGCTGGCCAGGATGACGCCCGACAGACCACCGAAGAGGAACGTGACCAGGAAGCCGACCGAGAACAACATCGGTGATTCGAAGGTCAGCTGCCCCTTCCACATGGTGCCGATCCAGTTGAAGAACTTCACACCGGTCGGAACCGCGATCAGGAAGGTCATGAACGAGAAGTACGGCAGCAGCACCGCGCCGGTGGCGTACATGTGGTGCGCCCACACCGCGATCGACAGCGCCGCGATGCCCAGCGTCGCGTAGACCAGGGTGGTGTAACCGAAGATCGGCTTACGGCTGAAGACCGGGAAGATCTCGGACACGATGCCGAAGAACGGCAGCGCGATGATGTACACCTCGGGGTGGCCGAAGTACCAGAACAGGTGCTGGTAGAGCAGCGAACCGCCGGTGGCCGGGTCGTAGATGTGGCCGCCCAGGTGCCGGTCGTAGGCCAGCGCCATCAGCGCGGCGGTCAGCAGCGGGAAGGCCAGCAGGATCAGAACGCTGGTGACGGCGATGTTCCAGGTGAAGATCGGCATCCGGAACAGGGTCATACCGGGGCAGCGCAGGCAGACGACGGTGGTCAGCATGTTGACACCACCGAGGATGGTGCCCAGACCGGAGACGGCCAGACCCAGAATCCACAGGTCGCCGCCGACACCCGGGGAGTGCACGATGTCCGACAGCGGGGTGTAGGCGGTCCAGCCGAAGTCGGCGGCGCCACCGGGGGTGATGAAGCCCGCGGTCGCCATGGTCGCGCCGAACAGGTACAGCCAGTAGCTGAACGCGTTCAGACGCGGGAAGGCGACGTCGGGCGCACCGATCTGCAGCGGCAGCACGATGTTGGCGAAGCCGAACACGATCGCGGTCGCATAGAACAGCAGCATGATCGTGCCGTGCATGGTGAACAGCTGGTTGAACTGTTCCGGCGACAGGAACTGCAGACCCGGACGAGCGAGCTCACCACGCATCAGCAGGGCCATCAGGCCGCCGATCATGAAGAACGACATCGCGGTCACCAGGTACATCACACCGAGGACCTTGGGGTCCGTGGTGGTGACGGCCTTGTAGATGAACGAACCCTTCGGGCCCAGTCGTGCCGGATACGGCCGTGTCGCTTCCAGCTTGGGGACTGGCTGGGGCTCTACAGCAGTCACTGATCCTCCTGAAGGTGTGCCTTCTGCTCGTTTCGCACGCTCGTGCGTTCCGGCACATGACGAAACGACGGTGGCTTGCGCTAGAGGCATCGTAAACCGTGGCGTCGCAGGCGTCCGACGGGGTCCTACTCTCTGTCGTATTCGCCGCGCGGACGGTGCCGCAACGACCCTGCACACGGGCGCATGTACCCTACGCTGCATGCCGGTGAGCGAACGCGTCTCCACCCGAAAGCCCAAGACCCGCAAGCGCACCAGTGCGCGCCGGCTCTCGCTCGGCGGTGCGGCCGTCGGCGCGGTGGTCGCCCTGGTCACCGGGTGCGGCACCGGGGGTGACGACGCATCGAGTTCGATCGTCCGGACCACCACGAATATCGGCGGTGCGAGCGTGGTCGGCATCGAGCGCGACACCACCCGGGCCTGCGCCCTGCCCACCGCCCCCGATCAGGCGTCGGGCACGCGCACGGTGGCGGGCACCCAGGTGCCCGCGGATCCGAAACGCATTGTCGTCCTGGACACCGCGGCGCTGGACGCGGTCTGTGCCGTGGGCCTGTGGGAGCGGGTCGTCGGCGCGACCACGCAACCCGGCCCGGCGCCGCAACCGAACTATCTGGGCACCGGCGTGCTGAAGATCCCGAGCGTGGGGACCTCCGGGGCGGTGGACCCGGCGAAAATCTCCGCGTTGCAACCGGATCTGATCCTGGGCGCCGCGGGTGACGGGGATCTCGCCGCCTTGCGCGGCGTCGCCCCGACCGTACTGGTCGACCACCGCGGCTGGCAGGACGATTTCACCGCCTACACCGACGCCCTGGGCCGCGGTTCGGCCGGCGCGAAGGCGCTCGCGGACTACCGCACGGACGCCCGCGAAACCGGAGCATCGATCGCGGCCAATTTCTCGCAGGCATCGGTGATCCGCTTCTCCCCCAAGGACATTCAGGTTCAGGGCACCGACACGTTCGCGGGGCAGGTGCTCGCCGACGCCGGTGTGCAGCGGCCCGGCGCCCAGCGCGATCGCTCGTTCACGGTGGACAGCCTCGCCACCGAGAGCGACCGCAACAAGATCGAGGGCGACATCATCTATCTGATGTTCGACGGCCCCGACGGTCAGAGCCACGGCGAATCAATCATGAAGGGCGACGACTGGAAAGAGCTCGGCGCCGTCGCCGACAAGCGCGATTTCGCCGTCGAGGACGACCTCTGGCACGGTTCCGGGCTCACCGCCGCGCGGGCGATCCTCGACGACCTACGGAAGACGCTGAACGGGTACGTCACCGACTGAGCGAGCGCGTATCGGTTCATCGCAGCTCGGGGCCAGTTTCACCGGCCATCCGCTCGTCGGCATCCGACGGATTCGCCGGGGTGCGGCGCGGATCGTCGCTTGCCGCCCGCGGACGCAATGCGTAGGCCGGCACCAACTGGTCGGTCAGGTGCAGCGGCGTCCGCCCGTCCGCATAACAGACCGAGAAATTCACCCGCCCCAGCCACTCGCCACTGAACGAGGGGACCCAGTGGGTCAATGTCCCCGGCCGCTCCCCTGTCATATCCAGCCCCGCCCCGTTGACGTGCCGGGGCGCGCCCGGATCCCGGATGAGAATCGCATCCAACCGCACCCACACCGGTTTCGGCGGCTGCACGAGCACCCGGTAGTAATAGCCGGTCTCGTTCGGATACTGCAGCTGCGGTTCGGTCCCCTCGGTCCGCGGGACACCGTCCGGAAGCCGTCGCGGCGCCCGGCCGGAGAACCCATCGCCCGCCCCCTCCGACGACACACCCCCGGCACTCGAACACATATTCGAATCATACCGAGCGGTCGGCCCGATCGACACCCACCCCACCCCCGCCGCGCGGCAATGCATGGCGGTCAGTCGTCCGAGGCGACCAGCAACGCCAGTGAGCACCTGATTCTGTCGATGGCGATCAGTTCGTGGAAGCCTGCGAGATGACCCACCACCCATCCCCAGTCGTGTTCAGCGGTTGAATGCAAATCGGATAATTCGTACAGCTCGGGAGTTGCGAGGGCCGGGTAGACCAACATGTCGAGATCACGTTGCGTTCCGGCTGACACCGGCTTACCCGCGGCCGCCCACCCTCGCACGATCGCCACGGCGCCCTCGGTCTCGATCGGCCGGAACGAATCGAGGGTGATGCATTCCAGGCGATAGGGCCCGTGCATGCGGTGCTCACCCTGTTCCTCGGGAAGTCCCCCCGCGTAGTGGTCGCGATACTGCCGATGCGCGAGCAGCGCCGCCAGCAACTCCGGCGTTGACGCTCCCGGGTCGATGCGAAAGACCTTGACACTCACCCACTGTCGCGTGCCGCGGTCCATATGCACCAACCGTGCGTGCTCGAAACCGATTGCGCTCATGTACGACAACGATGTCGAAGCCCCAGCGTTCGCACCAGTTCCCGGCGTGCGGAGGCCTCGGCATCGTAGAGCCGATATCCGCCGCGACTACGGCCGGTCGGCGCCACGATCCCCCGATCCGCCTAGAACCGAATCGCCTTGACCGTCAGCCCCGTCCGCTCGGCCGGCGCGCCGATCGTCAGCATCGTCTCGTCGTTCACGAGCCTCAGCCTGCCGCCTCCTCCTAGGGGAGACTCGCGCGGCTGGGCTCGGCAAGGTCCCAGGAGCCCAGAACGAACAAGCCCGGACGCAGAAGTCTGCGTCCGGGCCCTTCATGGTCGAACCGAGTTCAGAACTCCCAGTCCTCGTCTTCGGTGTTGACCGCCTTGCCGATCACGTAGCTGGAACCGGAGCCGGAGAAGAAGTCGTGGTTCTCGTCGGCGTTCGGGGACAGCGCCGACAGGATGGCCGGGTTGACGTCGGTCTCGTCGCGCGGGAACAGGCCCTCGTAACCGAGGTTCATCAGCGCCTTGTTGGCGTTGTAGCGCAGGAACTTCTTGACGTCCTCGGTGAGGCCGACCTCGTCGTAGAGGTCCTGGGTGTATTCGACCTCGTTCTCGTACAGCTCGAACAGCAGCTCGAAGGTGTAGTTCTTGAGTTCGTCGCGCTCGGGCTGGGTGAGGTCCTCGAGCCCCTTTTGGTACTTGTAGCCGATGTAGTAGCCGTGCACGGCCTCGTCACGAATGATCAGCCGGATCAGGTCGGCGGTGTTGGTGAGCTTGGCGCGCGAGGACCAGTACATCGGCAGATAGAACCCGGAGTAGAACAAGAAGCTCTCCAGCAGCGTGGAGGCCACCTTGCGCTTGAGCGGCTCGTCGCCCCGGTAGTACTCGAGCACGATCTCGGCCTTGCGCTGCAGATTCGGGTTCTCCTCCGACCAGCGGAAGGCGTCGTCGATCTCGCGGGTCGAGCACAGCGTGGAGAAGATGGAGCTGTAGCTCTTGGCGTGTACCGACTCCATGAACGCGATGTTGGTCAGCACCGCCTCTTCGTGCGGGGTGCGCGCGTCCGGAATCAGGCTCACCGCGCCGACGGTGCCCTGAATGGTGTCCAGCAGGGTCAGCCCCGTGAACACGCGCATGGTCAACTGCTTCTCGTGCGCGTTCAGCGTGTTCCACGACGGAATGTCGTTGGACACCGGAACCTTCTCCGGCAACCAGAAGTTGCCGACGAGCCGGTCCCAGACCTCGGCATCCTTCTCGTCGGGCACCCGATTCCAGTTGATCGCAGACACTCGATCGATCAGCTTCACGCCCGCTCACTCACCCTTCCCGCTTCGCCGGTCATTGTACGCTCGGACACTACTCCTAGTGGGCCGCCGCTCAGCACAACACAAGGGCTTGTGTCTCCCATGTCCTGGGCAAATGCGTTCCGGGGTGGGAAGTTCCACACCGCGGCCGAGAGCGAATGACGAGCGCGCGATGCACAGGCTACTGCCGCCGCCACCATCGCAGCAACGATGCCGAGAGTTTGCTAATGCGATCCAATACCGGGACGTGCCGGTCGATCCCCGCAGAGCACATTCCGGCGGACATCGATGAGGCTGGCAGGTGCTCCCGACCGGGCTCAGCGCCCCGACCGGCGGCGGTGAACGCATGCGGGCGGCGCACTAATCGTGCAAACCTCCTCGGCTTCAGCGGTTTTCTCACAATCTCATGGAGGTTTGCACGAAAAGTTCGCGCTACAACACAGTTGATACCGCCTGCCGGGATGACGCCCCCGGGTTCATCGCGCCACTTGCTCCGAGAGGATGCCTCATGACCGTTGATCTCCGCATACGTTTCGCCGTCGACGACGAGGCCCTCTCGCGGCTGCACGCGGATGCATTCGGCGGTGACCGGACCGTCGTGCCCTGGAAGGCGCGCTTGGAACGGCACGGCCGGTCATGGGTCGGCGCGTTCGTGGGTGCTCGACTCGTCGGGTTCGTGCACGCGGCGTGGGACGGTGGGAGCCACGCGTTCCTCCTCGACACCGCGGTCGCCCCGGATCTCCGTCGGCAGAGCATCGGATCCGGCCTGGTGAACGCCCTGGTCAGCGACCTGCGCGAGCTCGGAATCGAATGGCTCCACGTCGATTACGAACCACATCTGCGCAGCTTCTACCGCGATGCATGCGGTTTCGGAGCCACCGACGCCGGTCTCCTACGACTGAACTGATGAGCGCATCGGCGATGTATGCATATTTCACTCGCTCAGCAGCAGTTCGGCGACGGCCTCCGGAGCCTCGTGCATGGCATCGTGGCCGGTGGGGAGGTCGTGGACCACCCACCCGGGGTCGGCTTCGAGCCGGGTGCGCTGTTCGGCGAAGGGGGTGCGGTCTTCCCAGCCCGAGCAGTAGACGAACTCCCGGCGGGGAACTCGGGCGAATGCGCCGGTGAGCCGGATTGTTTGCAGGAACGAGGCGAGCGGGTGGGGGCGGCGGCGCGGATCGCCGTTGCCCGGTGGGCGGACGGCATAACCGGTGTTCGCGGCGCCGTCGGCGATCACCCGCCGGAAGTAGTCGTTCATCGCCGACCAGCACGATTCGCCGTCCCGGGGGACGTACGCGTCGAGATGCACCAGGCGCGCGATCCGGCCGCCGGCACGGTCGGCGCCAGCGGCGATCACCATCCCGCCGTAGCTGTGCCCGACCAGCGTCACATCGGTCAGGTGGGCGCGGTCGATGAACCGCACGACGTCGTCGGCGTGGGTGTCGAGGTTGGCGGTCGCGACCGTCGCGTCATCGTCGTCCGGCCGCAGACCGGTCAGGGTCAGGGCGTGGACGGTATGACCGGCGCGCTCCAGCAGCGGAACCACCGCCTCGAACGACCAGGAGCCCTTCCACCCGCCGGGCACCAGAACATATGTCGTCATGCGCTTTTCCTTCTCTCCCACTGCGGCATCGAGGCACGCCACCTCGGAATCACTTCGCGTGGAGACAGTCTCACCGGCTGGGAGGGTGGCTTGCTACCGAGAGAAGGCCATCCAGTACCTGTTCGCCGCCAACGTCGCCCGATCATTCACGACGTACCGTAAAGCATTGCCGCCGAATCGGTTTCGCCCCATCTTCCCGGATCGCTCGTACGACCACGCCCCGGCGACGGGTACCCCCGGCGAGCATCGCGGACGGCTGTCGTCGACAGCGGACGGTACCGTCGCCGCCCGCGGTCCCGACTCAGATGCCGAGGACGAGCTTCGCCGTCGTGAAGTAGATAACCAGCCCGGTCGCATCGACCAGCGTCGTCACCATGGGCGCGGAGATCACCGCCGGGTCGATGCGCAATTTCTTGGCCAGCAACGGCATCGTGCCGCCGATGGTCGCGGCCCAGCCACAGATGATCACCAGGGTGATGCCGACGACCAGCGCGATCTGCGCGCCGACGAACGCCGCGCCGATCACCATGCCGACCACCGCGAGCATCGACC
The DNA here is from genome assembly GCF_049538315.1 of Nocardia sp. AB354. Lineage (NCBI taxonomy): Bacteria > Bacillati > Actinomycetota > Actinomycetes > Mycobacteriales > Nocardiaceae > Nocardia > Nocardia sp. AB354. The sequence goes on from NZ_JBMVFU010000017.1 coordinate 49,085, forward strand.
CCAGCACCAGACCGACCCGGCACTCACGCCAGATGACCTTCAGCAGATCCGACACCCGCACCTCGCCGACGGCCAATGCCCGCACACACGAGGTCGCCGCCTGCGCACCGGCATTGCCGCCCGCGCCGATCAGGAGCGGAATGAACAACGCGAGATGCGCGGCCTGGGCGAGCGTCGCCTCGAACGCGTCGGTCACCGTGACCGTCAGGGTGGCCGCGACCAGCAGCAACAGCAACCACATCGCGCGGTAGCGGGCCAGCTGGAACACACCGGCGGCCATGTAGTGCCCGGACCACGGGCTGGCGCCGGCCTGCCGCGCCACATCCTCACTGTCGGCCGCCTCGATGACCTCGACCGCGTCGTCGATGGTCAGCAGTCCGACCAGCCGGTCTTCGCTGTCGACGACCGGCAGGTTGATCAGGTTGGTCTCGCGCATGAGCCGCGCGGCCTTCTCCGCGGCGTCGGTCGCGCGGGCGAAAACCGGTGCGGTGACGACGAGTTCGGTCAGCATCGTCTCCGGATCGCTGAGAACCAGTTCCCGCATCTCGACCACGCCGGTGAGCCGGCGACCGCCGTCCACCACCGGCAGGGTGTACACCGTCTCCGCGTGCGCGCCCTTGGCCCGAACCACCCGCAGCGCCTGTTCGACGGTCAGATCACAGTGCAGCGCAACGACTTCCGGAGTCATGTAGCGACCGACCGATCCCTCGGGATAGCCGAGCAGCGCCGCGGTCATCCGCCGTTCGCGCGGGCTCAGCCCGGCCAGCACCTTCTTGGCGACCGTCGCGGGGGCCTCGCGCAGCATCCGGGCGCGGTCGTCGGGGTCCATCCCCTCCACCAGTTCCCGGAAGCTCTGATCACGCATCCCGGACAGGATCTGCTGCTGGTCCACCGGCTCGAGCTCCTCGAACACCGCCAGCGCACGGTCCTTGTCCAGCAGCCGGAACGCGATGCCGGCGTGCACGGCGTCCATGCGCGCGAGTTCGTCGGCGATCCGGTGCGGGGCGTGGTCGTCCAGCCAGGTCAGCGCGGCGTCGACGCGGCGGTCGTCGATGAGGTCGCGCAGCGAGTCGTGATCCGAATGCTGTTCGGCGACAGCCGTTTCCGCCATGCGGGCCGCATCGTGTCCGCTTGCGTCGGCGGCACACGTGTCGTGCACCCCCGCTTCGGTGGCGTGTTTCTCGTCGGCAGACGCTCGACCAGCTTCCGCTCCGGCGGTGTACAGCCCGGACTCGGTGGCCGGACGACCCTCATCCGGGACATCCGGGCGTGCGGGCGCGGCAAAGAACAGATCGGTCGACATGACAGAACCTCGGCATACTGCGAGTGGGTACGGGATCACGGATCACACCGCGAGGCACCGACCTCGCCACCGAAAGCTCTACCGGCAGAACAGGAGGACGGCGCCGCGCGGCCTTCGACTCGGGGGTTCGCTACGCACAGCCACCCACCTCCTCATCGCCCGCACTACACCGTCAGAGAATTTCGATGCCCTCCCGGCACCCCGATGACCCGCATCGTCGCCTGGTCATCGCCCGGACGCACAGCGCCCGCATGCAGGCTACACCCCCAACCGCCGCCGCGCCGAACCTCGAAACTTCGGTTTCGCGCATGTACCGAGCGAGGGGTGATCAGTACGGCCGCCGCCTCCCTCACTCGTCCTTCGTATCGGCCGTATCCTCGACGCAATATCGACATGTCTCCTTGAAGACACCCTTGTTCGTGTGATGTCGCGTGTGGGCATTGCGCCTGCTCGAAGGCATCGGCCGCCCCTTCCGGACGGCGGACATCTTCGCCCGAGTCTCGGCACTGGCGGTCCGCCCGAAGTTCGGGTTTCCTGCGCCCATGCGCATCTCCGAAAGACGCCGACGCGATTCTTCCGGCATAGCATGGGCGAATCCCGGGTGCGCGGCGCCGAACCCGAAGTTGGGATTCGCTTCACCCTGAAAAGAGCCTTTGCGGTCCATCGACCATTTCACGCGCTGCGACGCCGAATGCGTACGCCCGAAAAACGGATTCTCTTCGCCGAAACGACTCACACCCTGACGGCCGGTCGACCGAATCCGCGCGGCCTCCCGCATTTCCGCGGTCCAGATCACGCCTACTGGCCCCAGTCCGCCCTCGGAAAGGTTGAGGAGTGGCTGGCCTTCTTTCCGTAGATAAGCGATCCACGCGATCTCAGCGCGTCCCAGATCCTGGAGGCCGTATACCCAGTCCAGGACATCCGCAATGACGGCATCTCGGTCCTGTTTGCGCAGCCAGTCGTAAAACGGCGTCTTGCGACCCGCACCGGCTTCCTTGAAGTGTTGCCGGAGCCGTACATGCTCCGACTTCGTCGTCAACCCTATATAGCGATAGTCGTACTCGGTGCGGAGGCGAACTCCGTAGATGACACCATGTTTCGGCTTACCCATCGACCCCCCGCATCGAGTCTTCTATGTGCTACACATCACAACATACAGGAAACGCAATTCTCAATTTCAGTCCCTTGCAACGCCATCTGCCGGATGCGGATGTAGTACAGGGTCTTGATTCCCTTGCGCCAGGCGTAGATCTGGGCCTTGTTGACGTCGCGGGTGGTGGCGCTGTCCTTGAAGAACAGGGTCAGCGACAGGCCCTGGTCCACGTGCTGGGTGGCCGCGGCGTAGGTGTCGATGATCTTCTCGTAGCCGATGTCGTAGGCGTCGGCGAAGTATTCGAGATTGTCGTTGGTCAGGTAGGGGGCCGGGTAGTAGACGCGGCCGATCTTGCCTTCCTTGCGGATCTCGATCTTCGACGCCACCGGGTGGATCGAGCTGGTGGAGTGGTTGATGTAGGAGATCGACCCGGTCGGCGGCACCGCTTGCAGGTTCTGGTTGTAGATGCCGTGCTCCATGACCGAGGCCTTCAGCTCGAGCCAGTCCTCCTGGGTCGGGATGTGCACGCCCGCTTCGGCGAAGATCTCCCGCACGCGATCGGTCTTCGGCTCCCATGCCTGTTCGGTGTACTTGTCGAAGTATTCGCCGCTGGCGTACTTGGATTCCGGGAAGCCGCCGAAGGCCGTGCCGCGCTCGATGGCGAGCTTGTTGGAGGCCCGCACCGCGTGATAGGCGACGGTATAGAAGTAGATGTTGGTGAAGTCCACACCTTCTTCGGATCCGTAGTGGACCCGCTCGCGCGCCAGATACCCGTGCAGGTTCATCTGGCCCAGGCCGATGGCGTGGGATTCGTTGTTGCCCTGCTCGATCGAGGGCACCGAATAGATGTGGGTCTGATCCGAGACCGCGGTCAGCGCCCGGATCGCGACCTCGATGGTCTGCCCGAAATCCGGTGAGTCCATCGCCTTGGCGATATTGAGCGAGCCCAGGTTGCAGGAGATGTCCTTGCCGACCTCCGCGTAGGACAGGTCGTCGTTGAACACCGACGGCGTGGAGACCTGCAGGATCTCCGAGCACAGGTTGGAGTGGGTGATCTTGCCCTTGATCGGGTTGGCCCGGTTCACCGTGTCCTCGAACATGATGTAGGGGTAACCGGATTCGAACTGCAGCTCGGCGATGGTCTGGAAGAACTCGCGGGCGTTGATCTTCGACTTGCGGATGCGCTTGTCGTCGACCATCTCGTAGTACTTCTCGGTGACGTTGATGTCGGCGAACGGCACGCCGTAGATGCGCTCGACGTCGTAGGGCGAGAACAGGTACATGTCCTCGTTCTTCTTCGCCAGCTCGAAGGTGATGTCGGGGATCACCACACCCAGCGAGAGCGTCTTGATGCGGATCTTCTCGTCCGCGTTCTCCCGCTTGGTGTCGAGGAAGCGGTAGATGTCGGGGTGGTGCGCGTGCAGGTACACCGCGCCCGCACCCTGACGCGCGCCGAGTTGATTGGCGTAGGAGAAGGAGTCCTCGAGCAGCTTCATGATGGGAATGACGCCGGAGGACTGGTTCTCGATCTTCTTGATAGGCGCGCCGTGCTCGCGAATGTTGCTCAGCAGCAACGCGACTCCGCCGCCGCGCTTGGACAGCTGCAGCGCCGAGTTGATGGAGCGCCCGATGGACTCCATATTGTCCTCGATGCGCAGCAGGAAGCACGAGACCGGTTCGCCGCGCTGCTTCTTGCCCGAGTTCAGGAACGTCGGGGTGGCCGGCTGGAAGCGGCCGTCGATGATCTCCTCGACCAGCTGCTGGGCGAGGATCTCGTCGCCGGCGGCCAGGGTCAGCGCGACCATGCAGACCCGGTCCTCGAACCGCTCGAGATAGCGCTTCCCGTCGAAGGTCTTGAGCGTGTAGGACGTGTAGTACTTGAACGCGCCGAGGAAGGTGGGGAACCGGAACTTCTTGGCGTAGGCCTGCTGGAACAGCTTCTTGACGAACGCACGGCTGTACTGGTCGAGAACCTCGGGCTCGTAGTAGTTCTCCTCCACGAGGTAGTCGAGCTTCTCGTCGAGGTTGTGGAAGAAGACGGTGTTCTGGTTGACATGCTGCAGGAAGTACTGCCGGGCGGCGGCGACATCCTTGTCGAACTGGATCTCACCGCCCGGTCCGTACAGGTTCAGCATCGCGTTGAGCGCGTGGTAGTCCAGGCCCTCGGTCGAGGTCTCGGTGCTGACCGGGCGCTCTAGGCGGGCCGTCTTTCCGGCCGGTGCTGTTGTCGTTGCCAAAACAATCCCAATCCCTCTCGGACGCGCTCGACGTCCTCGGCGGTTCCCATCAGTTCGAAGCGATACAGGTACGGCACCCCGCATTTGCGCGAGATGACCTCTCCCGCATAGCAATACGTATCGCCGAAGTTCGTGTTGCCGGCCGCGATCACCCCGCGCAACAGCGCACGATTATGCGGATCGTTGAGGAATTTCGCCACCTGCCTGGGGACGAATTCCTTGTCCGAGCGACCGGCTGCCCCCTCGCCGCGCTGCGCGTCGAACACGTGCCGGCCGCCACCGTAGGTGGGGCAGATCAGCACATAGGGCGTGTCGACGCGCAGCGAATCGGCGGTGTGGAGCGGAATGCGAACGGCCGGCAAACCCAGCCGTTCGACGAAGCGGTGTGTGTTCTCCGACGCGCTCGAGAAGTAGACCAGAGCGGGCGTCGATTGGGTTCCTTCCCCGGACAACCCAGCCATCCCACTCCCCCTTACTCTGCTCGTCGGACGAACGGTGACCGGAGCGGATCAGGCCGCGGCGGTCACCAGGGACTTGATGCGGTCCGGACGGAAACCGGACCAGTGCTCGTCGCCGGCGACGACGACGGGGGCCTGCAGATATCCCAGCGCCATCACATAGTCGCGGGCCTCGGGGTTCTCGGAGATATCGACGACCTCGTACTCCACACCGGCCTTGTCGAGCGCGCGGTAGGTGGCGTTGCACTGGACACAAGCGGGCTTGGTGTAGACCGTGATACTCATGGGTGACCCTCTCTCCTTGCCTTATCCGATGCAGCCTTGAATCGGTACGCCATCTGCTGTGAGCATCCGTACTGAGCACGATCCATCTGGTACTGCGCAAACCCCTGGAAGTAGGGGCACCACCGGTGATCACAGTGCTGTGATCGGCTCGGAATCCGTCTCCCCTTCCAGTGCCGTAGACACTACACCTAGTGGCCGACAGATTCATACAACACGACATGTTGCGAACCACAAAGATGAAATTCGACGGCCGTAAGTACCAGGACAGTTGATTCGCAACCCGACACGACAGTGGCGCAGATCACGATTTCATGTCGCAGCTCTCTCTCAGCAAACCCAATACCACCTCTCGTCACATCGGCCACAGGGATCTCAACAGGCCCGTCTGGGCACATCCGAAACGATCGAATGCCGCGCCCGTTCCGGGGAACGAACGCGGCATTCGGCGGCTACTTCGGCGTGTCGCAGCCGAGCCGGATCAGCCCTGGCGAGCCTTGAACCGCGGCTCCTTCTTGTTGATCACATAGGTCTTGCCACGGCGTCGCACCACCTGAGCGCCCGGCTTGTCCTTCAGCGAACGCAGTGAATTCCGGACCTTCATGACGACCTCCTATTGGAAATGGTTTTCATATCCTATAGAGGTGTGCTACGGGAGCGTTAGGACGCCGGTCACGTCGCCGCCCCTCGCAGCCGATGGCCCCCGACGCCACCGAGGGGCCACACCATCGGGTGCGGCCCCTCGGAACGGCTCGAGCCGGTTACCGTCTCGGGCTCAGGCGTTGACCGATTCCCGCGCCGCGACCAGTTCGGTGACCGCGGCGGCGAGCTGGGTCAGAGCCTCGGCGTCGTCGCGCGGATGCGCCTCGCCGAAGCGCTGGCCGATGGTGCCGAAGTGCAGGTGCGCGCTCTCCACAACGGTGCCGCCGGCCACACCTACCGCCTTCACCGTGTCGCCGTGCGCCCACTTCGCGGCGTTCTGACTGATCGAGGCGCTGATCACGGCCACCGGCTTGTCCTTGATCGAACCGGCGCCGTAGGGCCGCGAGGCCCAGTCGATCGCATTCTTCAGCACGGCCGGGATCGTTCCGTTGTATTCGGGGACGAACAGCACCAGGGCGTCGGCGGCGGCGACGGCGTCACGCAGCGCCTGCGCCGGTGCCGGCACCTGACCCGGTACGTCGATGTCCTCGTTGTAGAACGGAACATTTCCGAGACCGTCGTAGATATCGACCTCGACACCTTCCGGTGCGGTCTGGGCGGCAGCCTCGGCCAGCTGCCGGTTGATCGAACCGGCGCGCAAGCTGCCGACGAGAGCCAGGATGCGAGTCTGTGACATGATCACTCCTTGTGCGGTGGGGCGGCGGTGGCTTCCGCTGTCACGACACGATAACCGGACTACGGTCCGCTTTCATTCCCGGGTCATGGGGTAAACGAACTGTGAACTGCGACACTCCCGATTCGACGCCGTCGAATTCGTCCCATTCGTCCGATCCGCGCGCCACGGATCCGGCCTTCGCCGCCGCGCCGCGTCCGGGCGTGCTGCCACTCGAGGCCGTGGCCGTCGACCTCCCGCCGACCGCGCTCACCACCGCGCTGCCGGTAGCCGAACACTCCGAGCGCAGCGATGCCGTACGCAATCGGCAGCTGCTGCTCGACGCCGCCGAGGAATTGGTCCGCGAATTCGGCGCCGACGGCGTCACGATGGACGCGGTCGCCAAGCGCGCGGGCGTCGGCAAGGGCACCGTGTTCCGCCGGTTCGGCAACCGGGCCGGTCTCATGCTGGCGCTGCTCGACCAGTCCGAGCAGAAACTGCAGGCGGCGTTCATGTTCGGGCCGCCGCCGCTGGGCCCGGGCGCCCCGCCGCTGCAGCGGCTGATCGCCTACGGTCGCGCCCGTTTGGCCGGGATCGAGGTGGAGGGCGAAATGCGCCGCGCCGCCGACGAATCCGGCCGCTACGCCAGCGCGCCGTACAACATCTCGAAAACCCATGTGTCTCTGTTGCTTCGGCAGCTCGACATGAACGGCGATATCGCGCTGACGGCGGATACGCTGCTGGCGATTCTCGACGCCGGCCTGGTGCTGCATCAGCTACGGGTCCTCGGTTATCGGCCCGAACAGATCGCCGACCACTGGGAAAACGTGGTGCGCGCACTGGTGGCACCCGCCCAGTAGAGTGGCCCGCATGGGGAACCTGCGCGAACAGATCATCGCCGAATTGGGTGTCGCGGCCGAGATCGAACCGAAGGTCGAGGTGCGGCGCCGCGTCGAATTCCTGGCCGACTATCTGAGTTCCACGCCGGCAACGGGTTTCGTTCTCGGCATCAGCGGTGGTCAGGACAGTTCGCTCACCGGCAAACTGTGCCAGTTGGCCGTGGACGAGTTGCGCGCCCGGGGACAGGAGGCGACATTCGTCGCGGTCCGGCTTCCCTACGGCGCGCAGGCCGATGCCGACGACGCGCAGCGGGCGCTGGATTTCATCGGCCCGGACCATGTGGTCGAGGTCAATGTGAAGCCCGGCGCCGACGCGGTGGCGGCCGCGACCGCCGAGGGCGTGCGCGAACTGCTCGGACACGAGACCGAGCTGCGTGATTTCGTTCGCGGCAACATCAAAGCGCGCGAACGGATGATCATCCAGTACGCGATCGCGGGGCAGTTGAATCTCGTGGTCGTCGGCACCGACCACGCGGCGGAGGCGGTCACCGGGTTCTTCACCAAGCACGGCGACGGCGGCGTCGACATCACTCCGCTGACCGGTTTGACCAAGCGCCAGGGTGCGGCATTGCTGCAGGAATTGGGCGCTCCGCCGAGCCTGTGGGAGAAGGTGCCCACCGCCGACCTCGAAGACGATCGCCCGGCGCTGCCGGACGAGGAGGCGCTCGGCCTGAAATATGCCCAGATCGACGATTATCTCGAGGGCAAGGACGTGGCGCCGGGGGTGGCCGAGCGCGTCGAGACGATCTACTGCAACACCCGGCACAAGCGGACGGTGCCGGTGTCGCCGCTCGACTCCTGGTGGAAGAACTGAGGGGCCGAGCCCACCGCTCGAGAAACGGGCGCTGATCAGCCGCCCGCGAACGGCGGTAGTACGTCGACGCGGGCGGTGAGGGGGGTGCTGTCGTCGCGGGTGAGTTCCTCGCCCACCAGATAGGCACAGACCTTCAGCATCGGATCGAGATCGGCTCCGTAGGCCGCGCGCAATGCCGTACGCAGGTCACCGACCGTTGCCGTATCGGGCAGGTCCAGATGTTCGCTGGATTTGCCGACCGCGTCGGCGATCGCGGCGAAATATCTGACCTCAACCACCGATGGCTCCCATCGTGCGTTCCGGGGGGACGAAATCGGCGGCGGCGATGCCGTGCCCGGCCCATTTGTTCCACATCGCGCCGCGCCACAGCTGTGCCACTTCGTCGTCGCTCGCGCCGGCGCGCAGCAGGGAGCGCAGATCGTATTCCTGGTCGCTGAACAGGCAGGACCGGACCATGCCGTCGGCGGTCAGGCGGGTGCGGTCGCAGTCGCCGCAGAATTGACGGGTGACCGAGGCGATGATGCCGACCGTGGCGGGACCGCCGTTCACCAGCCAGGTCTCCGCCGGGGCGGAGGGGTCGGCACGCCCGGTCTCGGTGAGGGTGAAGGCCGCGCCGAGAACGTCGAGAAGTTCGGCCGCGGTGACCATATTGGTGCGTGCCCACTCGTGGTCGGCGTCGAGCGGCATCTCCTCGATGAACCGCAGTTCGCATCCCTCGTTCAGGCACCATCGCAGCAGATCGACCGCACCGGAAAGGGTTTCGCGCATCAGCACGGCGTTCACCTTGACCGGGTAGAGACCGGCGGCATGGGCGGCGCGGATGCCGGTCAGCACCGAGCCGAGCCGGTCCCGGCGGGTGAGCCGGGCGAATCCGGCGGGGTCGACCGTATCGAGGGAGACGTTCACCCGGCCGAGTCCCGCGGCCGCCAGCCCGCGCGCGCGATGTTCGAGCCCGATGCCGTTGCTGGTCATCGCCAGCGGCGTGTCAGGAACGGCGGCATGGCATCCGGCGACGATCTCCTCGAGATCGCGCCGCATCAGCGGCTCGCCGCCGGTGAACCGCACCTCGCGGATGCCCAGGCGCCGCACCGCGAGTTCCACCAACCGCACGATCTCCGCGGCCGAGAGCAATTCGTCCGCGGGGATGGCCGGCAACCCCTCCTCCGGCATGCAATAGGTGCACCGCAACGAGCACTTCTCGGTGATCGACACTCGCAGATCCCGGGCCGTGCGCCCGAATTTGTCGACGAGCAGCTCCGTATCGGGCCGTCCGTCCAGCGAGGGCCGCCCGCCCCGGACGGCGGGAATCCCCATGAGAACGACGGTCACTCCTCCATTATGGGGGCCGCCCCCACCTCACGTCCCGCAAGTCCACACCTGTGAGGTAACCGAGCACCGCCGCAGCAAGTGAACATCCGGTCTGTACCACCCGCGACGGTGAACTCCAAAGGTCTCGGCCCGCCTCGATTTTGCAGCGACGGAGCGAGGGAGCGCAGCGACTGAGCGGAGGAGTGAAAAATCGAGGCCCAGGGGGCCGAGACCCGCCGCAGCGAAGCGAAGGCCAAAGACACAGCTAGGCTGACGTCTATGAGTCAGCCTGCCAAGACTGTGGCTCGGTCCGTCGAGGATCATCGGGAGCGGATCGAACAGCTGCTGCGACCGCTGGCAGTGCGGCAGGTGGAGCAGTTGGCCTTGCACGGGGTGCGGGGCCGGATGCTGGCCGAGGATGTGCGGTCGCCGCTGGATCTGCCGGTGTTCCGCAATTCGGGGATGGACGGATACGCGGTACGGGCGGAGTCGGTCGCGGTGACGCCCGTGACGCTGCCGGTGGCCGGTGTGGTGGCCGCCGGTCAGGGTGGCCCGGAGCGGTTGCCGGACGGGGCGGCGGTCAAGGTGATGACGGGCGCGCCGATTCCGCCGGGCGCCGATTGTGTGGTGCCGGTGGAGGACACCCGCGCCGTCGACGGCGGCGTGTCGATCGAACGCGGCCGCAACGCAGGCGATTTCGTGCGCGAGGCGGGAACCGATATCCGGCGCGGTGAGCTGCTGGTGGCGGCCGGGTCGTTGTTGTCGCCGCATCGGATCGCGGCCCTGGCGGCGGTGGGCATCAGCTCGGTGGCGGTGGCGCGGCGGATCCGGGCGGCGGTTCTGACGACGGGCGACGAGCTGGTGTCGGCCGGTGTCGCGTTGCGCCCGGGGCAGATCTACAACTCGAACGGGATCGCGCTGGCTGCTGCGTTGGGCGCCAACGGGATCGATGTGGTGGATGTCTCGCACAGCCGCGACGATCCGGGCGAGTTCCGCCGCAAGTTGTCGATCGCGACGGCGGCCGCGGATGTGGTGTTCACTTCGGGCGGGGTGTCGCAGGGCGATTTCGAAGTGGTCAAGGAGGTGCTGGCCGAGGTCGGCGGCGAGTTCGGTTCGGTGGCCGTGCAGCCCGGTGGCCCGCAGGGCATCAGTGTGGTCGACGGGGTTCCGGTTTTGAGCTTCCCGGGTAATCCGGTGAGCACGATGGTGTCGTTCGAGGTGTTCGCCCGGCCGATCCTGCGGCAGCTGAGCGGGTTGGCTCCGGTGCCGAATTACGAGGTGGCGCTGCTGGATCCGGTGCGCTCCCCGGCGGGCCGGCGGCAGTTCCTGCGGGGCCGGCGCGAAGGTGCGGGGGTCCGTTCGGTGTCGGGACCCGGGTCGCATCTCGTCGCGGCGATGGCGCAGGCAGATGTTCTGATCGAAATTCCGGCCGATGTCACGACGGTGGCGGCCGGTTCGCTGGTGAGGGTGCGCGAACTGTGAACGAACTGTCCCATGCCGAATACGGCCCCGTACCGAAAGACGACGCGGTACCGAAAGACGACGCCGGCACCTTGTCGCACGTCGATGCCGAAGGCCGGGCGCGCATGGTCGATGTGAGCGCCAAGGCCGAGACGACACGGGTGGCGGTGGCGGCCGGCCTGCTGCGGACGACGCCCGAGGTGGTCGCCCTGGTGCGCGCGGACGACCTGCCGAAGGCCGATGTGCTGTCGACGGCTCGCATCGCCGGTATCTCGGGGGCGAAGAAGACCTCGGAGCTGATTCCGCTGTGCCATCAGCTGGCGCTGTCCTCGGTGGATGTGCGCTTCGGCTTCGACGAGGCCGCCATCACCATCGAGGCGCGAGCGAAGACGAAGGGCCCCACCGGCGTCGAGATGGAGGCGCTCACCGCGGTCGCGATCGCCGGCCTCACGCTGCACGACATGGTGAAGGCGGTGGATCCGGCGGCCGTCCTCGACGGTGTGCGCCTGTTGACGAAAGACGGTGGTAAGCGCGGCCATTGGGAGCGGCCCGATATCGCATCGTCCGACGATGTCGCGCTGTCGGCCGAGGCGCCCGCGACCGGACACTCTCCCGCCGGCCGGCGCCACAGCGATGCGGTACACCACGCGACGCACGCCGGCGAGGGCTCCCGGACCGCGGTCGTGGTCGTGGCCTCGACCGGCGTCGCGGCCGGTACCCGGGTCGACAAGACCGGTCCCGTGCTGGCGGACTGGCTTGCGGGACTGGGCTTTTCGGTGCGCGGACCGCTGGTCTACGCCGATGCCGATATCGCGGCCGGTCTGCGCGACGCGCTCGACGGCACGCCGGGACTGGTGATCACCACCGGCGGCACCGGCGCCTCGCCCTCCGATGCCACTCCGGAAGCGACGCTGGCGGTGCTGGATCGTGAATTGCCGGGCGTCGCCGAGTCGATCCGCCAGCGCGGTACAGCCGCGTTTCCGTTGGCGGCCCTGAGCCGTGGCGTCGCGGGCCTGTCCGGCACTACGGTGGTCGTGAATCTGCCCGGTTCGCCGGGCGGGGTCCGCGACGGAATCGCGGTCCTGCAACCGTTGCTGGATCATCTGCTGGCCCAGGTCGCCGGAGGAGGCCGCCATGAGTGAGTACACGCCGCTCACCCGCATCAGCGATCAGCCGTTGCAGCCCGAGGAGGTCGAGCGCGCGGTCACCGGCCCCGAATACGGCGCGGTCGTCGTCTTCACCGGTAAAGTTCGCAATCACGATGGCGGACAGGCGGTTTCGGCCCTGGAGTATTCGGCTCACCCCGAGGCGGAGAAGTTCTTGACCCGGGTGTGCGCCGAGGTCGGGAAATCCGCCGGCCTACCGGTCGCCGCGGTTCACCGGGTGGGCGAGCTGACGGTCGGCGATCTGGCGATCACGGTGGCCGTCGCCGCTCCGCACCGCCGCGAGGCCTTCCAGACCTGCGCGGAATTGGTGGACCGCATCAAGCACGAGGTCCCGATCTGGAAGCGCCAGCTGTTCGCCGACGGCATGTCCGAGTGGGTCAACGCCTGCGGCTAGGCCACGACGTCAGCGTGGTTCGGTGCCGGGATTCGCCTCGGCCGCCGGTGTGGACTCGGTGAGATTCGCCTCGATGCGGCGCAGCGCCCGGAAGAGTGCGGCGCGTTCGGCCGCGCTGAACGACGTCAGCGCCCGTTCGGTCAGTCGCGCGCTCTCGGCTTCGATCTCGTGCTCCAGATCCCGCCCGCGTGCGGTCAGGTGCAGGCGGACCAGTCGGCGGTCGGTCGGATGCGGTTCACGCCGGACCAGTCCGGCCGCTTCCATCCGGGTGGTCGCCCGGGTGACGGTGGGCGTTGCCAGGCCGAGCCGTTTGGCCACCTGACCGGGCGTCAGACCGTCCTCCTGCCAGAGCTGGCGCAAGATGAACTGCTGGCCCTCGTACACGCCGTGCCGGGCGTAGGCGGCCGCCGCCGCCACCGCGAGGGCGTGTTTGGTGGACCAGAACGCGGTCTGGAAGTCGTCGTCGGTCATGGTGTGTTCAGCGTAGAGGTATTGTATTCGTTAGCCGACTCACGTTATAGTCATTGTCCGGCTAACAACTTAGAACGGGAGATCTACGTGAAAATCGGCATCGCACTCACCGACTTCTCCTGGCCCGTCCCGAACGGCGAAATCGGTTCGGCGGTCACGGAACTCGCGCAAACAGCCGACGCATCGGGTATCGACAGCCTCTGGGTGATGGACCACTTCTTCCAGATCGGCATCAGCGGACATCCGCCGGAGTCGCCGATGCTCGAGGCCTACGCCGCGCTGGGATTTCTCGCCGGCATCACCGACCGTATCCGGCTCGGCACGCTAGTCACGGCGGTGCCGTATCGCCATCCCGGCGTGCTGATCAAATCCGCGACCACCCTCGACGTCCTCAGCGGCGGCCGCCTGATCTTCGGCGTCGGCGCCGGCGCGCCCTTCGATCCGGAACCGATGGGCCCGAGCACCACATTCGAGGCCGAGGGCCTGGGTATTCCGTTCCCGCGACTGCCCAGGCGCTTCGAACAACTGGAGGAATTGCTGCAGATCGCACACCGCATGTGGAGCGAGGACGAGACGCCCTATCGGGGAAAGCATTACGAGTTGGCGCGGCCGCTCAATTCACCGAATTCGATCCAGCGCCCGCATCCGCCGATCCTGATCGGCGGCAGTGGCGAACGCAAAACCCTGCCGCTGGTGGCCCGGTATGCCGACGCCTGCAATCTGTTCGACCTTCCCGGCAGCGGCTACGCCGACAACCTCGCGCACAAACTCGCGGTGCTGCGGCGCCAGTGCGACGAGATCGGCCGCGACTATTCCACGATCGAGAAGACCGTCACCACGGCCCTGGATATCGATTCGGGTCCCGGACCGGTGCTGGACCACTTGAAGACCCTGGCCGCCACGGGAATAGACCACGCGATTCTCGGACCGGACGGGCCGTGGACGCCGCCGCGTTTGCGACGGCTCATCGAGATGGCACCGGAGATTCACGCGCTCTGATCCGAGTCGTCCCTCGGCACGTACCGCCACACCGGCAGCAATGCCTGCTCGTCCAGCGGTTCGGGTCCGGTGTGAGCGGTGGCGCGCAGCCGGGCCGCCGCGGAGTCCGCGTCCAGACCGGATCCGATGAGTACCAGCCGGGTTTCGCGGGTCTCACCGCGCGACCACGCGGCCGGCTCGAAGACCACATGCCGGCCGACCATGTGCAGCAGGAACTTCCGGTTCTCACCGCGCACGCTGAACGCGGTGGCGCCCTTGGCGCGGAACAGGCCCGACGGCGGATCCTCCAGGAATCCGACCAGGCGGCGCGGGTCGAGATCGGTTGCGGTGGTGAACGATACGCTGTCGTAGCCGTCGTGCAGATGGCGGTGTCCGGGCGCGTCGTGGTCGTGATCGTCGAGCAGTTCGTCGAACGACAACTGCCGCGCGGCCGTCGATTCGCCGCGTTCGGGAACGTCGAACAGCAGCGGCGGATCGATGCGGCCGTGCGCGGTGGCATAGACCGGCACCCCCGCGGCGATTCCCTCGATCTCCGCGCGCAGGTCGTCCAGCCGCGCGGCCGGCACCCGGTCGGCCTTGTTCAGCACGATCAGGTCGGCCAGGCGCAGATGCGTGGTCAGTTCGGGATGGCGGGCGCGGCTGTCGTCGAAATGCTCGGCGTCCACGACCTCGATCAATCCGCCGTAGCGAATGCGCGGATTGTCGCTGCCGATGACCATGCGGATCAGGTTGCGAGGTTCGGCGAGGCCGCTGGCCTCCACCACGATCACATCGATGCCGTGGCGCGGCTCGGCGAGCCGGGCGAACATCTCGTCGAGTTCGGTCACGTCCACCGCACAGCACACACAGCCGTTGCCCAGCGAGACCATGGCGTCCACCTGGCCCGCGACCAGCATGGCGTCGATATTCACCGCACCGAAATCGTTGACCACGACGCCGATCCGGGCCTCGCGTCGCCGCAGCAGATGGTTCAGCAGCGTGGTCTTACCGGTTCCCAGAAATCCCGCGACCACCAGAACAGGTATGCGCCGATCCATTCGGCCGAGCTTACCCACGCCCGGACGAGGACGTGCCCGCCCCTTCGTGCGGAGGGGCGGGCACGAACGGGGCCGATTACTTACTCTGCCCCAGGAGGGTGGAGACCAGGGTGTAGGCCAGATTCACCAGTTCGGAATCGAGCGCACCGTTGCCCAAGCCGAGCGATTTCGCCAGCGGCAGCAGCAGCTGCATGGCGGTGGTGGCGAGATTACCTGCACCGGAACCGGATTGCGGTTTCTGGGTGCCGCTGGTTCCGGGTGCGGTCGAAGTCTGCGGTGAGACCCCGGACGTGCCCGGATCGGTGTTCGAATAGGTTCCCGGCGCCGTGCGATAGGTGCCGGCCGGATTCGAGCCCGGTTGCGTCGTGGCCGGAGCCGACGGCGCGGTGGACGTCGGCGCGGACTGCGTGGTGGCGGGCGTCGAGTTCGGCCCGCCACGCAATGCGTCCGTTGCCGAATTCTGTTGCGGTGCTGCCGGATTCTGCGTCCCCGAATTCTGGGTCCCCGAATTCTGGGCGCCGGAATTCGGTGTCGCCGATCCCTGCGGAGACGCGCTCTCCGGCGCGGCATTCTGCGGTGCCGGACTCTGCGGGGTGGCACTCGGCGACGTGGTGCTCTGTGACGTACCGGTCTGCGGCGCGGAATTGTCCTGCCCCGGCGCCGACGGCGGCGCGCTCGCCGGACTATCGGCGGGCGACGCGGCCGGCGAGGCACCACCCGGAGCCACTCCGATCAGATAACTCACCAGCCCGGTCGTGATCGCGATGGCATGCTCGAGCTGCCCCTCGGGCGATTCGAGCTTTTTCGCGTCGTCGACATTCGCGCCGTTGCCCATTTCGATGAAGACGTCGGGCACCTCGGTCAGCGCCGGGCCCGCGATATCGGACCGGGTTTGCAGACCGTCGACCGCGCCCGCGTAATCAGCGGGCGTGAACCCGGCCTTTTTGTACGCGTCGCGCATGGCATTCGTGGCGACCTGACCGGGGCCCGACTGCGCTTCGTTCGCCTTGGCATCGGGGACCGGCAGCTGCGGCACGATCAGATGGAATCCGTGATCCTGTTCCGGTGCGCCGTCGGCGTGGATGCTGACGGCCACCGCGGCGCCGGAGCTGTTGGCCGCCGCGGCGCGTTCGTCGACACATCCGCCCCAGCCGGTGTCGTCCTGGCGGCTCATCACGACGTGCGCGCCGAGCGCCTCGAGCGACTGCCGGACCAGCTGTGCCACATTCCAGTTGATGGTGTGCTCGGGCACGCCGTTGCGGGTGGTCATCCCCGTGGTCTGGCACTCCTTGGTGCCACCACGGCCGTTGTTCACTTGACGATTGAGGTCTTCGTTGTGGTTACTGCCCTGATGGCCCGGGTCCAGAAATACCGTCTTACCCACCAATTTGGTCGACATATCGGGATCTGCGGGCGCGGCCGGCGCGGCGAGAGCGGCGGCGGGCGCCAGCACACCGGCCGTGGTGACCGCGGCGACGGCGAGCCTGACTCCGGTCTTGATGATGTGTGGATGGTTCATGTTCGGACGGCGCACCCGGAGACGGGCACACCCCTCCCTTCCCACTAGTAACATCAAACCCAGTGGTTCACTGTTGCAACGCCAGCATCAACTACGCAAGCTCAGTTACCGAACCGTTACCCCCATTAGAGCCGCAGTGGCACGTCATTTTCGCAGACACGCCGGTCGCGCGGCTGATTCGGCGGTAGCCAGCAGGAGAAACGGACATCTCAGAGCTATCTCATCGTGGCCGCACTCGCCGAACGCACGGAACAACCGGCAGGTTTGTGTCGCTGACCACATCGAGGCGAAATTCGAGGGAATGCACATCATTGCCCGAATGTCGCTGTGGCCGGGCGAATCCGCACGATCCGCCGATATCCAGGCCCGCGGCCGAAAATGCCGAAATGCTGATCCCGGATGATTCGCCAGAGTAATTTAATTCTGAAATACCGCTGTGTTGCACGGGTCGCCCGCGCTGCAGTACGTTCCCATCTCGCACCTCGGCGGTCGAATCGCACGCCGGTGCCGTCCCCGTGGGCGCGAGGGGATCCCGCGGGGACGTTCAGCGACGGCATTTCGCGGCCGTCTGCCCACCGCCCACCGGGCGTTGTCGAATCTCCAGATATTTCTCCGATCCGGTCCGCGCCTATCGCATTTCTGATAGACCAAGGCCCCGGAAGATGCGGGGATCTTCTCCGGCCGCCCGATAGTCGACGGCCGTCTGCGAGATCGAGGAGGACCGCCGTGCGTGGACGCACGTTTGTGATCGCCGGGGCCGTCGCGTCCACGGTGACGATGCTCGGATCCGGCACCGCTGCCGCCGATCCGGCGACGAACATTCCCGGAGACGGGATGTACCGGGTCGGGGTAGATATCGCGCCCGGCATCTATCAGTCCGCGGGGCCGGCGGACCCGGCGCACGACTGTTCCTGGGAGCGCCTGTGGAAGATTCCCGAACCCGGTGATCCGCCGGACCCGAACGCCGCCATCGTCGCCAGCGACCGCACCCACACCACTCCGGTGCGGGTGCTGATCAAATCGTCCGATGTCGCGTTCGCCTCGGCCAACTGCGGCGGCTGGGTGATGATGCCGGCGCCGCCGCCGACCGGCTCCTACGGGCCGGGCGGGTTGTTCGGCAGCGAGTACTGAGCGAGGCCGGTCCGGCGCGGTGTATCCGCCGCGCCGGATCCGGCACCCGCCGCCTGTCGCGGCCGCGATGTTAGTGTCCCGCTGAGATCCGGTGGATCGAGCGGAGGGATGCGATGGCGCGGCCGAGTCCGGTGATGAGTCGTCGGTCGCTGGCCGACGGCCGCGAGATCATCTACTTCGACAGCGAGCCGGTGCCACGCACCGCCGCCGACACCCGGGATCTGCCTCGGACCAGTACGCATTCCCAGGCACGTTTCGATCCGCTGCTCGGCGAGTGGGTGGTGATCGCCTCGCACCGCCAGAGCCGGACCTTCCTGCCGCCGGCGGATCTGTGCCCGCTGTGCCCGTCGCGCCCCGGCCATCCCACCGAGGTCCCCGAGGCCGACTATCAGGTGGTGGTGTTCGAGAACCGCTTCCCGTCGCTGTCGACCGGCCGCGCCGAACTTCCCGACCACGTCGAGGGGTCGCCGGAGACGTTGCTGCGCAACGGTTTCGGCCGCTGCGAGGTCGTGTGCTTCACCAGCGACCACAACAGTTCGTTCGCCGGGCTCGATCCGGGCCGGGCGCGCCTGGTGGTGGACGCGTGGGCCCAGCGCAGCGCCGAACTCGGGGCGCTCGACGGCGTGGCCCAGGTGTTCTGCTTCGAGAATCACGGCGAGGAGATCGGCGTCACGCTGTCGCATCCGCACGGCCAGATCTACGCCTACCCCTTCCCCACCCCGCGCACCGCGACGATGGTGGCCAACGCGGCGCGCCATCGAAAAGCCCACGGCAGCAATCTGTTCGGTGATCTTCTGGGCGCCGAACGGGCCGCCGGCGTCCGGGTGGTCGCGGCGAACGAGGAGTGGACCGCCTTCGTACCACCGTTCGCCCGCTGGCCCTACGAAGTTCAGCTCTATCCGCACCGCCGGGTGGCCGATATCCCCGATCTCGACAATGCCCAGCGCGACGGTTTCGCGCATCTGTACCTGGATGTGCAGCAACGCTTCGCGCGCCGATTCGACACCCCCATGCCGTACGTGGCGGCATGGAATCAAGCGCCGAAATCCGGTGTGCCGGGCGGTGACTGGTGGCTGCACTTGCAGCTGTTCTCGATCCGGCGGACGGTGCACAAGTTGAAGTATCTGGCCGGCTCGGAATCGGGGATGAACGTCTTCATCAGCGACACCACCCCCGAGACCGTGGCCGCCGAACTGCGGGAGGTGCGGTGAGCGCGGCACCCCGGCGCGGAGTATGGGTCGCGCCCGGCCGGGTCAACATCATCGGCGAGCACACCGACTACAACGACGGATACGCGCTGCCGATCGCGTTGCCTCAGGTCGTGACCTGCACCGCCGAGGCCACGACGGACGGCACGGTGCGGGTGAGTTCCAAACAGCACGCCGGGCAGGTGCGCGAATCGCTCGACGGGCTCGCCGAATCCGCCGTCACCGGCTGGGCCCGCTATCCGCTGGGCGTGGTGCACGAATATCGGCGCCGCGGGCACGAACTGTCCGGGGTGGTGCTGGAGATCGACGGGGCGGTACCGGTGGGAGCCGGGCTGTCGTCCTCTGCGGCGCTGGAATGCGCTGTGGCACTGGCGATTCGCGATCTGTTCGAGATCGACGCCGGCAGCGCCGAGCTGATCGACATCGGCCGGGCCGCGGAGAACTCCTATGTCGGCGCGGCGACGGGGACCCTGGACCAGTCCGCCTCGTTGCTCTGCACGGCGGGTCACGCCCTGTTCCTGGACTTCGCCACCGGGGAATTCGCGCAGGTTCCCTTCGATCTCGCCGCGGCCGGCCTGCAATTGCTGGTAGCCGACACCGACACCCCGCACCGGCTGGCCGACGGCGGTTACGGCCGGCGCCGGCGCGAATGTGAGCAGGCCGCGCACGCTCTGGGCGTGCATTCGCTGCGTGCCGTCACCGATCCGGCGGAAACGCAGCGGCTGGCGGACCCGGTGCTGCGGCGGCGCGCCCGCCACGTCGTCACCGAGAACGCGCGGGTGCTGACCGTGGTGGAACTGCTGCGCGACGGGTGTGATCCGCGCGCGATCGGGCCGCTGCTCACCAGCGGACACGCTTCGTTGCGCGACGATTTCGAGGTCTCCACGCCGGAGCTGGATGCGGCGGTGGCGGCCGCGCTCGACGCCGGGGCCCACGGTGCGCGCATGGTGGGCGGCGGATTCGGCGGCAGCGTCATCGCGGTGACCGATATCGAGCGGACCGATTCGATCGCGGCCGCGATCCGGCGGCGGTTTCGCGACGACGGTTTATCCCCACCGCGATTCTTCGTGGCGGTGCCCGCCGCCGGAGCCCGCCGGATTTCCTGATCAGACGGCCGGGCGGCACTAGGGTGGGGTGCCATGACCAGGCGCAGAATTCTCATCACCGGAGCGAGTGCGGGCCTGGGGGCCGAGATGGCTCGGCAGTTCGCGGCGCGCGGGCGCGATCTCGCGCTGTGCGCGCGCCGCATGGAGAACCTGCGGTCGCTGCGCGAGCAATTGCGGGCGGCCCATCCCGATATCCGGGTTTCGCTGCGGACCCTCGATGTGGACGACCACGAGGCGGTCCCGCGCGTATTCGGAGAATTCCGCGACGAATTCGGCGGGCTGGATCGCGTGATCGTCAACGCCGGCCTGGGCAAGGGCGCGGCGCTGGGCACTGGGCGTGCGGATGCGAATATCGCGACGGCCACAACGAATTTCGTGAGTGCGCTGGCCCAGGCCGAGGCCGCACTGGAGATCTTTCGCGACCAGAACGCCGGGCATCTGGTGCTGATCTCGTCGATGAGCGCGGTGCGCGGGCTGCCCGGTAAGAAGGCCGCGTATGCGGCGAGCAAGGCCGGATTGTCCGCGCTCGGTGAGGGTTTGGCGATCGAACTGCGCCGCAGCCCGATCGCCGTGACCACGGTGCAACCGGGCTTCATCGCCACCGAGATGTCGGCGCGCGCCGACGACGCCCGGCTGGTCGCACCGCTCGAACGCGGTGTGGCCGCGATGGTCGCCGCGATCGAGTCCGAGCCGGTGCGCGCCTGCGTGCCGCAATGGCCTTGGCGCGCACTGAACCTCGTGCTGCCACGGCTGCCGAGGGCGGTCATGGCACGGCTGGGCTGATCCGGCTCGGACGGCCCTGCGCTCGGTGAGGTCTCTCACAATCGACCGCCCCGATCGATGTGAAGTTTCACCACGAATCCGACACTCTGCAAGTTAGCGGACTCCCGGATCCACTTCGCGAATCGACAGAAGCCTCGATGTAGTGGCGATATTCATCGATTGCCGAGTAGTTACTACTTGCTGCGACGCGCTGTCACAAATACATCGCATTCACCGCTACCCAGTCGAAGCGTCGAGATGCGGATCAAGAATGCGCTAGTTACTCTCGGGTAGCATCACGTCACGAACAAATTCCGCAAGCATTCGTCATGCCAATTCAGGAGGCGGCGTGCCGCATTCTCGTTTCGAAGCGATCGGCGCATATCTACCCGAAAAAAGGGTCACCACGGAGGAATTGATATCGCGCCTCGCCGTACCGCCGGACTTCGATCTCGAAAAGATCACAGGCGTGCGCGAACGCCGCGTTCACGACACCCGACCGGAATCCTACGAAGACTCGTTCGTCCTGGCCGGCAAGGCGCTGGACGAGTGTCTGTCCAGGTCACAGTACTCCGGGTCGGAGATCGAGGTGGTCATCTCCACCTCGATAACCCGCAGCAAGGACGCCGACAAGATATATATGGAGCCGTCCTTCGCGTCGGCTCTGGCACAACGCATCGGTGCGCGGAACGCCATTACCTTCGACCTTTCCAACGCCTGCGCGGGAATGCTCAGCGGAACCTACATTCTCGATCGGATGATTCGATCCGGAATGGTGCGCAACGGCATCGTGGTGAGCGGTGAGGCGATTACTCCGATCGCCGATACCGCAGTGCGCGAAATTTCCGACAAATACGATCTGCAATTCGCGTCGCTCACCGTGGGCGATTCCGCGGCCGCGGTGGTGCTCGATCGTTCCGTCGACGAGGCCGACCGCATCGACTACATCGAGCTGGTCACGGCCTCGGAGTTCTCGCACCTGTGCCTGGGCATGCCCAGTGACAAGACCCCGGGCGTGGCGCTCTACACCGACAACCGCAAGATGCACAACGAGTCCCGTTTCCTGTTGTGGACCGACACCCAGCGCATGTTCTACGAGAAGCGCGGCACCACGTTCGCCGAGGAGAACTTCGACTTCGTCATCCACCATCAGTTCGGCGCGGCGGCGATCCCGTATATGAACGCCATCGCCGAACGGGAATTCGGCGCACCGATGCCGCCCGACCTCAATGTGCTGACCGAATACGGAAATACCTCCAGCACTTCACATTTCATCGTGCTGCACGACCATCTGAGCCGCGGTGAGATCCCGGCCGGCTCGAAACTGCTGATGGTTCCGGCCGCCTCCGGGGTGGTCGGCGGTTTCCTGTCCACCACGATTTCGTCTCTGAAGGTCTGAGGTACTGGTCATGGGCGTTGCCATCACATCCACCGGAATCAGTCGCGAGGGCGACACGTTCAGCATCGTCGAGCACAGTGGCCGCGCCGCGCGCCGCAGCCTCGAACGCGCCGGGGTGGCGCCGGAGCAGGTCGGGGTGCTGATCAACGCGGGAATCTTCCGCGACTCCAACACCGTGGAACCGGCGGTGTCGGCGCTGATCCAGAAGGAGGCGGGGATCGGACTGGACTACCGGTTCGGCGACCCGCGCTCGTTCTCGTTCGACCTGATGAACGGCGCCACCGGTGTGCTCAACGCGGTTCAGGTCGCGCAGTCGATTCTCGAGACCGCCGGATCCGGCCACGTCCTGATCGTCTCCGGGGACACCCATCCGTCGCTGGCCCGGTCGGCGGCCGACGACGAGTTCCCCTACGCCACCGCGGGTGCCGCGCTGCTGCTCGAGCACACCGACGAGCCGGTCGGCTTCGGCCGCGTGCACACCGTCGCGGGTTCGGGTTCTCCCGTGGTGCAGTCGTATGTCGACGTCACCGCTATGGGCACGGCCGGACGCGGACTGATGACGGTGGAACGCGAACCCGGATTCGAGGATCGACTGCTGGAGATCGCCGCCGACGCCGGCCGCCGCGCCCTCGACGCCGACGGAATCGATCCCGCCGCAACCGTTCTCATCGCCTCCACGCCGACGCCGAAGTTCCCGCGGCTGCTCGCGGACACCCTCGGTATCGGCGAGGTCCGCACCCCGGACCTGTCCGCCGGCGATCCACACACCGCGGCGTTGCCGCTGGCCTATCACCATGCGGTGGAGGAGGATTCGCTCGCCGGCTTCGACACCGTGCTGTTCGTCGCGGCGGGCGCGGGACCGTCCGCGGCGGCCGCGGTGTATCGCCTGCCGGTCGCCGCCGGTGCGGCGGCGTGAGCGGTACATACTGGCGCGCGGTCGACCGGTTCCGCGTGGTCGCCGCGGCCGCACCCGACCGCACCGCGGTGTATTTCGCCGATGCCGACCATGCGGGCACCCCGCACTATCGGCGGCTGAGCTACGCCGACCTGGATCGCTGGTCCGACACTGTCGGTGAGCGGCTCACCGCCGCGGGCGTCGGCAGCGGGACCCGCACCATCGTGCTGGTGCTGCCGGGGCCGGAGCTCTACGCGATCATGCTGGGACTGTTGAAGATCGGCGCGGTGCCGGTGGTCATCGATCCGGGTATGGGGCTGCGCCGGATGCTGCGCTGCCTGCAGGCGGCCGACGCCGAGGCGTTCATCGGCATTCCGCAGGCGCATGCGGCGCGGGTGCTGTTCCGCCGCTACTTCCGCGGGGTGCGGGTCGCGGTCACGGTGGGGCGGCGGTGGTTCTGGGGCGGAGCGACATTCGACAGCTGGGGTCGCCGCCCGTCCGGCACCGCGCCGGACCGCGCTCCCGCGCCCGAGGGCGACCTGCTGATGATCGCCTTCACCACCGGAAGCACCGGACCGGCCAAGGCCGTGGAGATGACCCACGGCAATCTGTCGGCCATGGTCGAGCAGGTCCACGCCGCGCGCGGGCATGTGCCGCCGCAGACCTCGCTGATCACGTTGCCGCTGGTCGGCATTCTGGATCTGTTGCTCGGTTCGCAGTGCGTGCTGCCGCCGCTGATTCCCAGCCGGGTGGGTGCGACCGATCCGGCGCACGTGGCCGACGCGATCGGCCGGTTCGGCGTCCGCACCATGTTCGCCTCCCCCGCCGTGCTGATTCCGCTGCTGCGCCACCTCGAACAGACCGGCACCCGGCTGCCGACACTGCGCAGCATCTATTCCGGTGGCGCGCCGGTTCCGGACTGGTGTATCGCCGGCCTGCGCGCGGTGCTCGAGGAGGATGTGCTGGTCTACGCCGGATACGGGTCCACCGAGGCACTGCCGATGTCGACGATCGAATCGCGCGAGCTGCTGGACGGCCCGTCCGAACGCGCCCGCGCCGGTGCGGGCACCTGCATCGGCCGTCCGGCCGACCGGGTGCGGGCGCGAATCGTGGCGATCACCGACCACCCGCTGCCCACGTGGGCGGACGCCCGCGCCCGGGAGGATGAACTGGCGGCCACCCGCGGCATCGGCGAACTGGTGGTGGCGGGGCCGAATGTGAGCACTCGCTACTACTGGCCCGCCGTGGCCAACGCGGCGGGCAAGATCGTCGACGGCGAGACCGTCTGGCATCGCACCGGTGACCTCGCGTGGATCGACGACCAGGAGCGAATCTGGTTCTGCGGACGCAAATCCCAGCGGGTCCGCACCGCCGACGGCCCGATGTTCACGGTACAGGTCGAGCAGATCTTCAACGCCGTCGCGGGTGTGGCGCGCACGGCACTGGTCGGGGTGGGGCCGGCGGAAGCACAGCGCCCCGTGCTGTGCGTGGAACTGCGCCCGGACGCCGATCGCGACGACGTGGCCGCCGCGCTGCGCGCGCGTGGCGCGGAATTCGAGCTGACCACGAAGATCTCGGAGTTCCTGTTTCATCCGGGATTTCCGGTCGATATCCGGCACAACGCCAAGATCGGGCACGAACAGCTCGCGGTGTGGGCGGCTCGGCAGACCGCGAAGGCGTTGCGATGAACGTGAAAGTTGTTGCGCTGCGGGCTGTTCCGATCGCAGGATGGTTGTTCCTGCTGGCCGGTCCGGCGGTCCGGAGCTTCGGCCGCCGCTGGCTGCGCGCGCTGTGGTGGATCGACGCGGTGCTCAGCATCGGCGTGCATGCCGCCCAGATTCCGGTCGCCCTGCGCGCCGCGCGGGGCAGCGGCCGGTCGCGCCTGTACACCGCCGTCATGACCCAGCTGTTCGGGCTTACCTGGTGGCGCACCGAAATCGTCCGCAGCACGGCATCTTTCGAGGAGAACGAACGGTGAAGGCACTCGTCACGGGCGCATCCGGATTTCTCGGCGGCGCGCTGGTCCGCCGCCTGGTCCGCGAGGGCGGCCACGAGGTGACCGTCCTCGCGCGGCGTACCAGCAACCTCGGCGACCTGCCCGAACTCGAGGGTGTGCGGATCGCCTACGGCGATCTCACCGACGACGAATCCCTCGAACGCGCGTGCGCCGGAGTCGATGTGGTGTTCCACAGTGCCGCCCGCGTCGACGAACGCGGCACCCGCGCCCAGTTCCACACCGAGAACGTCCGCGCCACCGAAGTTCTGCTGCGCACCGCCCGCGCCGCCGGAGCCACGCGTTTCGTGTTCATCTCGAGCCCCAGCGCTCTGATGGATCGCGACGGCGGCGATCAGATCGACATCGACGAATCGGTGCCGTATCCGCGCCACTACCTGAACCTGTATTCCGAGACCAAGGCCGCAGCCGAGCGCACCGTCCTCGCCGCCGACACCCCGGGTTTCACCACCTGCGCGCTACGGCCGCGCGCGATCTGGGGAGCCGGCGACCGCTCCGGCCCGATCGTGCGCCTGCTCGGCCGGACCGCACAGGGGCGCCTGCCCGATCTGTCGTCCGGCCGCTCGGTCCAGGCGTCGCTGTGCCATGTGGACAACATCGTGCACGCCTGTCTGGGCGCCGCCGGCTCCGACCGGGTCGGCGGCAAGGCCTATTTCGTCGCCGATGCGGAGCGGACCGACGTCTGGGCCTTCCTGGCCGAGGTGGCGGGCGGGCTCGGCTACCCGGCTCCCAGCCGCCGGCCGGATCCGCGTGTGCTGGCGGCCGCCGTGTCGGTGATCGAAACGGTCTGGCGCATACCGGCGATCGCACGGCGCTGGTCGCCACCGCTGTCGCGCTACGTGGTGGCGTTGCTGACCCGCACCGCGACCTACGACACCGGCGCGGCGGCACGCGATTTCGGATACGCGCCGATCATCGACCGCGAACAGGGCCTGGCCCGGTTCCTGTCCTGGCTCGAATCCGAGGGCGGCATCGAGCAACTCACCCGCGAGCTGCGGTAACGCAGAGTCAGGAGCCGATCATGAGTACCGTCTTCCGGCGGCGGATCTCCCCGACCGAGCGCATGTACTTCCCGATGCGCGATATGGCCCCGCCGTTTCTGATGCAACTGGCGATCCCGGGAACCGGGACCCTGGACGCGGAGGCGCTGCGCCGGGCGGTCGCGGTCGCGGCCGCCGCCTGTCCGGGCGCCCGGCTGCGACGCGAGGGCAAGTACTGGGTGGACACCGGCGTGCCCCCGGCCGTGCGCGAGATTCCCGGACATGTCGTGAACTACGACCGGCTCGAGGCCGACCCGATCCTCGCGTCGGCGATCGGCCCCACCCCGGAAACCACCTGTGAGGTGCTGCTGCTGACCGGCGACCCGGTCACCGTGATCTTCCGGGTGTTCCACGGCGTCATGGACGGGATGGGCATGGTGCTGTGGACCCGCAACGTCCTCGCCGCGCTGCGCGGTGAACAGCCGGAAGAACTTCGCGACCCGGTCGCCGACCGGGAACTGGTGCGGCGCCTCGGCGCGCCGGGACGTCCCACCGCCATGATTCCCCGATTCCGTTCGGCGGTCGGCCACGGCCGTCAGGAGGTGGGCAGCCCCCGGCATCTGCTGCGGCACCGCAGTATCGGGGCCACCGGTCCCGGTGCGGTGGCGCGAGTGTCGGCGCTGCTGGCCGACGCCGCGGGCAGCACGCAGCGGATCATGGTGCCGGTCGATCTGCGCCGCCACGACGCACAGCTGCGGTCGACGGCGAATCTGGCGTTGCCGCTGTTCCTCGACATCCGGCCCGGCCAGGATTGGCGACAGGTGCGCGAAGACATGCGTGCAGGTCTGCGAGACCGCACCGAACTCAACCAGTTTGCCGCCGGCGCGATCGCCAACGCACCGCACGCCGTCGGCCGCACCATTCTGCGTACGACCAACGCGCTCGGCGCCCGCTTCGGGCGCAACCTCGCCTCGGCGACGGTCTCGCACATGGGCCGCTTCGATCTCGGCGAACTGGCGGTGCCCGGCTGGTCGCCCACGTCGGTGCGGGTGCTGCCCCAGCACAGCGTCGCGATGCCGCTGCTGTTCGCGATGGTGGAGGCGGGCGGCCGTACCGAGCTGACGGTCTCCGCGCGCAACGGCCGCGACATCGAGGATCGGCTCGAAGCGCTGCTGGACCGCATCGCCTCTACGTTGGAAAGCGAACTGCCGCAACCGGATTCGGTCCTCGCATGACGCGCTGGGCGCGGCTGGTCGGCACCCGCCCGAAACTGGTGCTGCTCACGGCGATCGGTTTCGCGATCGCGTGCGGACTGTTCGGCGCCGACGTCCAGCAGCGGGTGAGCGCGGCCGGATTCGCCGATCCCGGAAGCGAATCCGCGCTCGTCGACCGGGTGGTCACGGCGCATCTGGGCCGGCAGAACCCCGATGTGATCGCGATCGTCACCGCGCCCGACGGACAGGACCTCGCCGCACTGGGCCCGCGCGTCCAGCAGGCGGTCGACCACATCG
Organism: Nocardia sp. AB354; assembly: GCF_049538315.1. Lineage (NCBI taxonomy): Bacteria > Bacillati > Actinomycetota > Actinomycetes > Mycobacteriales > Nocardiaceae > Nocardia > Nocardia sp. AB354. The sequence continues at coordinate 76,847 of NZ_JBMVFU010000017.1, forward strand.
ATCCGGCGCTGCTGGCTCAGCCGGTGCAGACCTATTGGAACAATGCCCCACCGCGCCAGAATTTCCTGCGGTCGGCGGACGGACGGCAAGGGCTGGCCGTGGTGTTCGCCGCCGGCGACGACAATCAGCGCATCGCCGCCTACCACGACATCGCCGCTGCGCTGACCGTTCCCGGCGTCTCGGTGCGATTCACCGGCTACAGCGCCCTGGCCGACGAGATCGACCGGCAGTCCCGCCACGATCTGGTGCTCGCCGAATCCGTCTCGCTGCCGGTCACAGCGGTGATTCTGGTGGTGGTGTTCGGCGGAGTGGTCGCCGCCGGCCTGCCGCTGCTGGTGGGTGTGCTGGCCGTCGTGGGCTCACTGGGCGCGGTCGCGGTGATCGCGCACGTCACCGAGGTGAGTGTCTTCGCCGTGAACGTCGCCTCGCTGCTGGGACTCGGCCTGGCCATCGACTACGGGCTGTTCGTAGTCACCCGATTCCGCGAGGAACTCGCCGCGGGTGCCGCGGTTTCCGAGGCGGTGACGCGCACCCTGGCCACCGCCGGTCGGACCGTGGGATTCTCGGCACTGCTGCTGGCCTGTGCCTTCGCCGGAACGTTCGTCTTTCCGCAGGCGGTACTGCGATCGCTGGGTTTCGGGGCCATCGCGGCGGTCCTGCTGGCCGCGGGACTGTCGCTGACCGTCCTGCCCGCCGCGCTCGCCCTGCTCGGTCACCGCGTCGGCGCCTGGAGCTGGCGCCGCGACGCCTTCGACCGCGGCCGGCGCCGCGCCGAGCGATGGTGGGGCCGCGTGGTGGACGCGGTGGTGCGCCGGCCCGGCGTCGTGGCCGTCACCGTCGGCGGACTGCTGCTCGTGCTCGCCACGCCGCTTTTGGGCGTGCGGTTGGGCGATGTCGACCATACGGCCCTCCCGGCGGGCAATGCCGTGCGCGCCGGTGTCGACGAACTCGCCACGCGTTTTCCGGAGGCCGGTAGCGGCGCGACCGTCCTGCTGCGCGGTGACGGCGCCCCACCCGACTCCCGCCCCACCGCCGCCGCGATCCGGGCGCTCGACGTGGTCCCGGGTGTGCACGACGTGCAGCGACTCGCCACGGTGGACGACGCGGTGGTGCTGCACGCGGCCTTGAACGACCCGGACCGCTCCCCCGCGGCCATCGAAACCGTCACGCGCATAAGGAATCTCGAGCCGCCGGACGGCGTCGAGATCCAGGTCGGCGGCGATACCGCGGCCACCGTGGACAGCGTCGCGGCCATCACCTCCCGGATGCCGCTGATGATCGCGGTGATGGTGCTCGCCACGCTGATCCTGCTCGGCGCGGCGTTCCGCTCGGCGGTGCTGCCGGTGAAGGCGGTACTGCTGGCATTCCTCAGCCTGGCCGCCACCTTCGGCATCCTGACCTGGATCTTCTGCCGGGGCCATCTCGCCGATCTGCTGCACGTGAGTGTGGGACCGCTCTCGGCGGGGATGATGGTGCTGATCATCGCCGTCGTCTTCGGGCTCTCGACCGACTACGAGGTCTTCCTGCTCTCGCGCATGGTCGAGGCCCGTCACGACGGTTGCGACACCGTGACCGCGGTCCGCACCGGCACGGTCCGCACCGCCCGCGTGATCACCGCCGCCGCAACGCTTCTGGTGTTCATCACCGGCGCCTTCACGCTGTCCCCGCTGACGCCGATGCGATTCCTCGGCCTGGGCATGATCCTGGCGCTGGTCATCGACGCCACGCTGGTGCGGATGCTGCTGGTGCCGGCGCTGGTGCAGTTGATGGGCCCGCTGAACTGGTGGCCGATGCGGCCCGCCCGGGACCGTTACCCCGAAGGTAATGGACCTCGCGCGCGCGTCCGGGCAAGCTCGACATCATGATCGATACCGAAGGAACCCGGCTGTTCCACAGCACCATGCCGTTCACCGAGAAACTCGGCGTCGAGGTGCTCGAGCACGGGCCGAAGCTGGTGCGCAGCCGGCTCGCCTGGGACGAGAGCCTGTGCACCCTCGGCGGCGTCCTGCACGGCGGAGTGCTGATGTCGCTGGCCGACGCCACCGGTGCGGTGTGCGCGTACCTGAATCTGCCGGAGGGCAAGCAGGGCACCACGACCGTGGAGTCGAAGACGAATTTCCTGCGGGCGATCCGGTCCGGCTATGCGGTGGCCTCGTCGACGCCGCTGCACGCGGGGCGCAGCTTCATCGTGGTGGAAACCGAAATCCACGACGACGCCGGCAAACTCGTCGGCAAGGTCACCCAGACCCAGGCGGTGTTGTGAGCCCGAGCGCGCTCATCCAGGGCCGGGTCCGGCGCTGATCGCCATCCGCCCCACGTTGCGGCGGGTGGCGATCCGATCGACGACGGCATCCAGCTCGGCCCAGTCGCGCACCTCCACGCGGGGACGTATCACCTTCTCCTCCAACAGCTTCCACAACCGCGCCCGATGCTGCGCGATCAGTTCGGGTTCGGTCCGCGACAGCAGTCCCATCGAGAAGCCGGTGACCGTTTTGAGGTCGCCCAGCAGCGTGGAGGTGTCGACCGCGCCACCACCGGCGCTGTAGGCGACCAGCGTGCCGTGCGGGCCCAGGCTGTCCACGCCGCGCTGCACCAGGTCACCGCCGACGCCGTCGAGCACGATGTCGACGGCACGGGGCCACGGATCGTCGTAGGTCAGCACGTCATCGGCGCCGCACTGCCGGACAAAATCGAATTTTCCGGTCGATCCGACGGCGGCGACCACCCGGGACGCTCCCGCGGCTCGTGCGAGCTGGAGCGCCAGATGTCCGGCTCCGGACGCGGCGGCGGTGATCAGAACCGAGGCGCCCGCAACGGTTTTCGCCGCGTGCACCACACCCATGGCGACCAGGCCGCCACGCACCACGGCCAGGGCGTCGGCCGCGGGCACATCGGCCGGTATCTCGGTCACCATCGCCGTTGCGGCACAGACGTATTCGGCGTACAACGAGGCGAACACCACCCCGCCCACCCGGGTTCCGATCCAGGATTCCGCGACGCCGGGGCCCACCGCGACCACCGTCCCGACCATCTCACCGCCCGGATTCGCTGCGGCATCGGCCCGCAGCATCCGCACCAGGCCGACACCTACACCGGTCAATTCGGTGCGGACCAGCACGTGCCCCGGTCCGGGCTCGGGGCGTTCGACCTCCACGAGCCGGGAGCGGGCGAGGCGATCCGCCGCGGGAGAGAACTGAATTGCGCGCACCGACAGTGCCTTTCGTCCTGGAGCGGCAGATGGCCGCGGGCTCATGCTCGAAGTGACTCAACAGCTGTTACGGGGCAACATCCCTACCTCCTCGAATTCTTACTACCGACGTAAGATTATGACACCACGCTGCGGTAGGTCAAGGCTATTTTTATATCGGTGGTAATATTTCCGGCCATGGCCAGTGCGACGCCCGGACTGCGGGAAACCAAGAAGCAGCAGACCCGCCAGGAGATTTCCGACACCGCGACCAGGCTGTTCATCGAGCGCGGATTCGAGGCGACCACCATCGCGGAGATCGCGGAGGCCGCGCGGGTGGCGAAGAAGACCGTCACCAACTACTTCCCGCGCAAGGAGGATCTGGCACTGGACCATCACGAGCAGTTCGTCGGCGCCCTCGCCGCCGCGGTAGCCGCCCGTGCCGCCGACGAATCGGCGCTCGACGCGCTACGCCGCCTGTTCCGTTGCGCGGCACAGGATTACGCGGCCGACGTCGGATTCTCGGGACCGGAGTTCAGCCGCATGCTCGCAGACAGCCCGACACTCACCGCGCGGGTGCGCGAACTGCACGAGTTGCGCGAACAGGCCCTGGCCGACGTGCTACCCGGAGACGACCTGCTGCGCCGGACGGCGGCCGCCCAATTGGCGGCGGCCTGCCGGCTGCTGTTCCAGCGCATTCAACAGCTGCAGCTGTCCGGCGCGCCGCGGCGCCGGGTCGCGGACACCGTCACCGCCGAGGCCGAGCGCATCTTCGATCTGCTCGAACCGGCCTTCGGCGAGTACGGGCGTGCTCCGAGGGATGACTACGAGGGATTACTCCGAGTGAATGCCTCAGAGTGAGCGCAGGCGCGGCACCAGCTCCGCGGCGCGTTCGGCGTATTCGACCGGATTCCGGTCAGGCATGATGTCGAATTGCGTAATGCCCAGCGCCGCATAGCGTTCGGCGTCGGCGACGAAGGCGTCCGGATCGTCCACGACCGGGCCGATGTAGGTGGCGGTCTTGCGGATCGCGCCGTAATCGCGCCCCTCGGCCTTGCAGTGGGCGCGCAGCACATCGAGTTTGCGCGTGACGTCCTCGGGCGAGGAGGCGAACAGATTGCAGGCGTCGGCGTAGCGGGCGACCAGCAGCAGCGTCTTCTTCTCACCACCACCACCGATCAGGATCGGCGGCCGCGGACGGCTCAACGGCGCGGGTACGCACAGCGTTTCGTCGAGCTGATAATGCGCGCCCCGGTACGGGCCGTTGTCGTCGCTCCACATCTGCAGGCAGATCTGCAGCGTCTCCTCGAGCCGTTCGAAGCGCTCCCCCATCGGCACCAGCGGCACACCCAGCCCGCGTTGCTCCCGCTCGTACCAGGAGGCGCCGATGCCGAGCTGCGCCCGCCCGCCGGACAGCACATCGAGGGTGGTGACGATCTTGGCGAGCAGACCGGGATACCGGTACATCACACCGGTCACCAGCACGGCCAGGCGCATCCGCTCGGTCAGCGCGGCCACGTACCCCAGGGTCGTGTAGGCCTCGAGCATCGGCTCCTCGGCCACCCCGGTGTGTTCCATCTGGAAGTAGTGATCCATCACCGTGAATTCGGTGAAACCGGCCTCCTCGGCGATCCGCGCGGTCTCCGCGATGGCACCCGCGGTACGCGCCGGATCGGCGGGAGTCGAGAAGTTCCAGTAGTGCAGACTCAGTTCCATGACGCCTCGATTCTGCGCAGCGGTGGACAGGTGTCGATACCCGGACACAGCCTATCCAGCACGCGGTCGCGACAATGCGGTCCGGCCGGGCGAGATCGGGCCCGCACGACGGCGGAAACACCCGGATACGGCGCTCGCTCGCACACCGTAACTCGTTCGATACTGGTTAATTGCCCGCTATCGCATCCACTGGATTTATCCTGCCCACATGACAACCAGCAAAGAGGGAGTTTACGTGGGGCCATTGCACCAATTGGCCCGTGGCGCATGGCAATCATTGCTGGTCATCGGCCTGCTGTCGGTGATCGTCGGGATTATCGTGCTCGTCTGGCCCGGTCCGACGCTCGCCGTGGCCGGCATCCTGTTCGGCGTCTACCTGCTGATCTCGGGAATTCTGCAGTTGATCGCCGCCTTCGGCCCGCACGTCAGCACCGGCTACCGGGTGCTGACCCTCATCAGCGGCATCCTGTCGTTCATCCTCGCCTTCTTCGCCTTCCGCAGCATCGGCAACTCCCTGGTGTTGCTGGCTCTGTGGATCGGCATCAGCTGGCTGTTCCGCGGCATCGCCGCCATGGTCGCGGGAGCCGAAGCGCCGCAAGGGGTCCCGGGCCGCGGCTGGGCGATCTTCTTCGGCATCCTGCTGTTGATCGGCGGTATCGCACTGGTGGTCTGGCCCATCCACTCGATCACCGTGCTGGCACTGGTCGTCGGGTGGTGGCTGATCTTCATGGGCGTGATGGAGATGATCTACGCCATCGAGGTCCGCAGCGTGGCCAAGAAGACTCCCGCCGAGCTGTGATCGGCCGGCACGACCCCTTCGCCCCGGGCGCGAATCCGCCTGGGGCGATGTCGTGTCCGGGGGCGTGGATTCGTACCGGAATACCCGCATAACGGCCGGTCACACTCTCTTGCGCCGGTCCGGTGACTATAGGCACATGCGCCTGCGGACAGGGCCTTTCCCCTGCTACGGTCGGGTCCCCTACAGGTTGCCCGCAAGGAGATTCACCATGGGTATCATCACGATGATCATCATCGGCCTCATCGCCGGTGCGATCGCTCGCCTCCTGGTTCCCGGTAAGGAGAACTTCGGCTGGATTCTGACCATCGTGCTAGGCATCGTCGGCGGTTACGTCGGCGGGACCCTGGGCAGTCTGGTCTTCGCCCCGCACAAGTTCAGCGTCCACCCGCCCGTCCAGCACACTTTCCTCGGCGCGATCGTCGGTGCCGTGATCATTCTGGTCATCTACAAAGCGATTCGCAGTCGCGCCTGAGCGCACGAACAACGGGCCCGGCTTCCTCGCGGAGCCGGGCCCGTTGCCGTCGCGGGTCAGGGTCGGCAGACCGCCGACTGCGCATGACCGCCGATCTGCGAAAACAGTCCGCGCGGGAACAGGATTCCGTACAGCGAGACATCGAGGGAGCACAGATACGCGGTGGCGTAGGTGCCGTCGCCGGAGAACTTGCCGACGTCGGACAGGATTCCGGGCAGATCGATCGCGGCCTGATCCAATTTCGCGCCGTTGTCGATCAGCAGCGTCAGCGCGTCGCGGGTCGAGTTCTGCGCGGGAACCAGTTTCGGCTGTACCTGCTGGACCATCGCCACCAAACTCTCACTGGCGGTGGCGATCTGAGTCGTCGAGGCCAGCAGCGACTGCCCCTGGTCGTAGAGTCCGCTGATCAACGCCCGGGTCTGGGTGATCAGGGTTTCCAGTTCGTCGCTGCGCCGGGCCAGACCCGACATCACTCCCGACAGGTTGGTGATGATGTCTTTCAGGATCGCGTCGCGACGCTCGAAGTCCGAGGCCAGTGCGGCGGCCTGGGTGATGAAGGTGGACAGTGATACGCCGTCGCCCTGCAGCGCCTGGATCAACGTCGTCGACAGGTCGTTCACCTGTTCCGGAAGCAGATTTTCGAACAGCGGCTGAAAGCCGTTGAGGAACGCCGAGATATCGAAGGACGGTTCGGTGCGTTCGAGTGGAATCCGGCCACCGGCCGCGAGCAGGCGCGAATCCGGTGCGGTACCGGGCGCCAGCGCGAGATACCGCTGGCCGATGAGGTTCTGATAGCGGACCAGCGCCTTGGTGTCGGTGTAGAGGTGCTGATCGCGCTGCACCTCGAAGGTTACCTTCGCCAGGTGCTTGTTGGTCTGAGGATTGACGTCGAAGCCGATCTCGGTGACCTTGCCGACCCGTACACCGGCGATGCGGACATCGTCGTTGGGCCGCAATCCGAGCACATCGCTGAAGATCGCCGAATAACGGTCGGTCGGGCCGTTCACGGTGCGCGCCAGGGTATTCCAGATGACCACCGTGACCAGAATCGAGACGATGGCGAATGCGCCGAACCCGAGTGCCTGCTTGCGGATACTCATCGGCATCCGGAACCACGGACGAGCAAAACCACGCCTCCTCGAACTTCCACACGAAACCCGAAACGCCGGCAATGATTGCGCTGACCGCAGGCACTGTAGTCGGAGGCGCCCGGTTGTGACCTACGCCACGCCGGTCGGAGACGACAACAGCCCGGCGCTCAGCGCGCCGGGCTGTTGTGCGGACGGTACGAGGGGACGTACCGGAGTATGGATCAGTCCACGATCGAGCCGTTGGAGGCCGCGCGCTGCTTCGCGGCGCGGGCCGCCTTCCGCTCGGCACGGATCTGTTCGAGTTCCTGTTCGAGGCTGTCCGCGATGCGGAACTGGCCGGTGTCGTAGGCGCTCAGCGGATCCGAGTCGTCGTCGGAGGCATCGGATTTCGCCGGCTTGCTCGGCTTGCTGTCGGCGACCGAATCCGCCGCATCGGTGTCGGACCGGCGACTCGAGGACTTCTTCGGGGTCCAGATGTCCGGTTCGACGATCGGATCGACCGTCTCCACCGTGCGCGCGGATTCGGGGGCCGGCGCCTCGGATGTGGTGTCGCCGGCGCCCGGCAGCGCGGCCATCGGGGCCGGGCGGGTGTCGGGCGCGGCCTGCCGGATGAAGCTGACGAAGGTCGGCATGCTGCGGCGAATCTGTTCGGCCGGGTCGGGCAGATCGCGGATCTGATCGGTGGCCTGGGTGATGGCCTGGCCGTAGCGCTGGCTGGCCGCGTCGTGCACCAGCAGCGCCACACCGATCATCACCGGCGCCACGGCGTGCACGCCGACGTTGTACCAGTCGCCGCCGCGCAGGTACGGGTAGGTGTTGAGGCCGACGGTCAGCGCCAGCAGGGCCAGTTCGGCGAGCGCGACCTGGCGGCGGCTCTCCAGGATTCCCCATTCGGCGACCTTGTTGGTGCCGATCATGATGATGACCAGGCAGACGCTGATCATGCCTTCGAGCAGGTAGCTGAACCAGTACAGCGGATCGGTGGGGCCGCCGGGAGCGATGTTGTGCTGCACGTTGACCGCCGACCACAACATGCCGGCGATGACCACGCCCGCGAGAGCGCGCATCGACCAGGCGCGATGCCGATACAGCGACGCGACCTTCGCGTGCGGGCTGGATTCTCGTCTCTGCGCCGCAATTGCCTTGCGGGCCATCAACAGATCTCGCATATCGGCCTTCGCGATCGCTTCGGAGGTCTGCCGGGCGCGGTCGGACGTCGATGCCGCCGCCTGGACATTTTTCCAGCGCTGTTCGCGTTCCTGCTCGCGGATCTTCTCCGCGAGTTCACGTTCGGCCTGCAGCTCGTTCTCGGAGAGGGCCTCGGTCAGCGCGGGATCGAACTGGTACGCAAGCCGCCCGCGGGCCTTCTCGACCCGTCGCGCGAGCTGCCTGACCTCATCTTCTCCCGGGTGTTCGACGGTCAACTAGACCACCGCCCGGTGAGATACGGTGGCCGGCAAGTGTTCACGAAGTGGGAACGGCACATGCCATTCATAGTCGATGAACCGCCATCTGCGAAACTGCGGATTAGCCCCAATGCCAGACTTATTCGGCGTGTCGCGCGCGGCACGCCGATTCGGCGTGTCGCAATGGGTCTGCGAGGCACGAAGTTTCGCCCGGTTCCGGCTGTTCAGACGGAGCGGTCGGCTCGCGGCAGCAGCGTCGGACTCGGGCAGCAGCCGTAGCGGGAGACTCGGGGCGAAGACGCCGCGGGACACTCGGGCACAGACGCCGCAAGCAGACTCGAGTCACAAACGCAGCTGCAGACCCTAGCCACAGACCCGCAACAGACCCAGGCCGCCCAGCGTCGGACTCAGCTCCAGCCGAGCGGCAGGACCGAGGCGTGACAGCAGCGGCAGGCGCACGCCGCACACGCAGCACCAAGCTCTCGCCGAGGCCCAAGCGACAGGCGCACCTCCAGCCGCAGCGACCGGCTCAGGCTCCAGCCCGGCGGCAGGCTCACGCCACAGCGTCAACGGCAGATTCAGGCGCCAAGCGGCAGCAGCAGGCTCACGCCGCACCGGTCAGCAGGCTCACGCCGCACCGGTCGGCGGGCTCAGGCCGCGGCGGCGCGGGCGAGCATCCGGCGCACCTCGTCCGGATCCTCCACGTCGACGACGATCCGGCTGAATTCGGTGCCGGCCAGCTCGATGCGCACGCCACGCCCGTCGAAGCGGGTATCCCAGAACTCCTTGCGGCCCTTGCCGCGGAAGACACCGGCCGCGATCACGCCCGGGAAGAAGGTGCCCGGGGCGCGCATCCACGGCGGCCGCAGATCCACCTCGGCGGGCGCGACGGCGGCGATGTGGGACAGATCGAAGCGCACGCGTTCGCACAGCGAGAGCAGCCGGTGGGTGCCACGGACATGGACCGTGACCGTCGTACCCGTGATCTCGATATCGACCATCGCACACCTCATCTCGCCGAGTGGTCCTCGGGATCCATGGTGCCGAGCGGTCCTGATCGGAATCTGTGCCGATCCTTTGAAATCTCTCAGATTTGCGAGTCCGGTTACCTGCCGCGATCTGCGAGGATGCGCTGTTCCAGCCGCTGTGTCAACGACCGCACCCGCTCGTCGGCGGTCAGCCTGTGGTCGAGGGCCACGTTCACCACGCCCCGCAGCAGGGCGTACGGCTCCCATCCCGCGGGCGCCACGGTGCGCGCGGACCGGCGTTCGATGGCACCGGCGATCACCTCGGCGGCCCGCCGGGCGGTGATGCGCTGATCCAGCGGCCAGGGCAGCAGCGCGCCGAATTCGGCGCCCAGTTCGTCCTCGTCCAGAGTGTCGTGGGTCATCGCCGTCTCCACCACACCGAAATAGGCGATACCGGCCGAGGCCCCCGTTCCGCCGAGTTCCACCCGCAGCGCACGGCCCAGCTGTTCCACCCCGGCCTTGCTCACCATGTACGGCGAACCGCCCATTCCGGGGGCGAACGCGGCGCACGAGGAGACCACGACGACGTGGCCGTGCGCCGCGATGACGTCGTCGAGCGCGGGCTGGATGGTGTTGAAGGCGCCGGTGAGGTTGATCGCCAGCACCCGGTCGAATTCCTCGGGATCGAGCAGCCGCACGGTGGCCGGGCGCGGGACCACGCCGGCGTTGGCCACCACGACATCGATGCGCCCGAAGTTCTCCCGCACCTGTCCGACGGCCAGCCGCACCCCCTCCCGGTCGGCCACGTCGACGGTGATCGCGACCGCGCGGATGCCCAGTGCGGCCGCGCTCGCGCGCACGGCTTCGGCGTCGATATCGAACAGCGCGACGTAGGCGCCGCGGTCGTAGAGCAGCCGGGCCAGCTCGTAGCCGATGCCGTCGGCGCCGCCGGTGATGATCACGACCTTGTCGCGCACGTCGAGTCGCTCACCCCCGCCGAGCACCGGGGCAAGCAGCGTGCGCACCATATCGAACGGTCCTGTGATCATCGGATACTGCTCATCTCTGCGGTGGTCGGATCCGGTACGTGGCGCGACAGCAGGTAGGAGTCCGCGTCGAAACTCGCTACGCGACGGCGGTATTCGAAACTCCAGTTCGGATACAGCCCGGCGTTCTCGCCCTTGTCGGTGGTGTAGTAGCTGTCGCAGCCGCCGCCCAGCCACACCGTATCGCGACTGCGCTGCCGCATCTCGTCGAGGAACCGGTCCTGCGCCGAGGCACGGACCTCGACACGATCGACAGCGTTGTCGCGCAGGGTTTTCAGCGCGTCGACGATGTAGGCGATCTGCGATTCGATCATGAAGATCGCGGACTGGTTCCCCGCGGCGCCGAACGGGCCGAGGGTCAGGAACATATTGGGGAAACCCGCGATCGCCGCGCCCAGATAACTGCTGGGCCGGCGGCGGTAGTGGTCGGCCACGGTCAGCCCGCCGACGCCCTCGATCCGCTCGTAGAGCTTCGGTATCGCACCGAACCCGGTGCCCCAGACGATGGTGTCGACCGGATACTCCGCACCGTCGGTGGTGACGATCGATCCGGGGCGGATCTCGGCGATCGACTCGGTCACCACCTCCACATTGTCGCGGGTGAGGGCCGGATAGTACGCATCGGAGAAGATCGCGCGCTTGCAGCCGATCATGTAGTCGGGAGTCAGTTTCCGCCGCAGGGCAGGATCGTGGACCTGGCGGCGCAGCTGCATCCGCGAGAGCGCCTGGAACGGATGGCGGAAGCGGCGGTCGACGAATCCGACCAGGCCGAAACTCTCGATACCCGCGTAGTAGGCGCCCCGGAGCGCGGTGCCCAGCAGCGGTAATCGACGCAGCAGTGCGCGTTCCACGCCGAGGGTGGACCGATCCAGGCGGGAGACGATCCACGGGGCCGAGCGCTGGAACACCGAGAGCCGCCGCACCTTCGGCGCGATCTCCGGAATGAACTGCACCGCGGAGGCGCCCGTGCCGATCACGGCGACCCGCTCGCCGGTCAGGTCGTGCTCGTGGTCCCAGTGCAGCGAGTGGAACTGGGCGCCGCGGAAGGTCTCGCGTCCCGGCATATTCGGAATCTTCGGCTCGCTGAACGGGCCGACCGCCGAGATCAGCACATCGGCGCTGAGCACTCCCCGGTCGGTGCGCACGAGCCACCGCCGCCGCCCTTCGTCCCACTGCGCGCGCTCCACGTCGGTGCCGAAGCGCATATGCCGCACCACATCGTGGCGTTCGGCGACGTCGCGCAGATAGCCGAGGATCTCGGGCTGGCGTCCGTATGTGCGCGACCAGTCGGGATTCGGCGCGAAAGAATAGGAGTAGAGGTGCGAGGGCACATCGCAGGCGCACCCGGGATAGGTGTTGGCCTGCCAGGTGCCGCCCAGATCGTCGGCGCGTTCGAGAATCAGGAAGTCTTCGAATCCGGCCGCGCGCAACGACACCGCGAGGCCGATTCCGGCGACTCCGGCGCCGATCACCGCGATCGGCGTGTGTTCGGCGGGGGCGCTCTCGGATACTGCCATCGTCGAATTCCTTTCGGTGCGAGCCTCGTTGCCCGAAACGACCGGTCTGGTACTCACAGGTCGAGTTCGAGGGAGTCACCCGCCGCGCGGGAGACGCAGGTGAGCATCGTCGTCTCGCGTTCGGCGGGACTCAGCCGCCGATCGCGATGGTCGACAGCGCCCGCGTGCACGGCCACCGCGCAGGTGCCGCAGAAACCCTGGCGGCACGAGTAGGCGACGTCGGGCAGGACCCGGCCGATGGCCGCGAGTGCCGATTCGTCGGCGGCCACGTCCACGGTGTGACCGCTGCGCCGCAGCCGGATTCGGAACGGGCGGCCGTGCTGGACCGGCAGCGGCGAGAACCGTTCGGTGTGGACCGAAACGGTCGGCTCGTGGGCGGCGTCGGTGTTCAGCGCGGCGGCCATCAGCGGCGGCGGACCGCAGACGTAGATCGCGGTGCCGCGCGGCACGTCGGCCAGGATCAGATCGAGATCGGCGACACCGAATTCGTCGTCGGGACGGATCTCGAGCCGTCCGCCGCGGTGGGCCGACAGCTCGTCGAGGAACGGCATCGTGGCCCGGCTGCGGCCGAGATAGACCAGCCGCCAATCGATTCCGCGCCGTTCGGCGTCGGCCACCATCGGCAGCAGCGGCGTGATTCCGATACCGCCGGCCACGAAGACATAGTGCGGGGCAGCGATATATCCGAAGGCGTTGCGCGGCCCGCGCACTCGCAACCGGTCCCCCACCGCCACGTCGCGATGGATCTCGTCGGATCCGCCGCCGCCGTCGGGCAGGTGGCGCACGGCGATGCGATAGGTTCCGCGGTCGGCCGGGTCCCCGTTGAGCGAATACTGCCGCTGCCGCCCGGAGGGCAGGAGCACATCGATGTGCGCGCCCGGAACCCAGCTCGGCAACCGTTCGCCGTAGGGAGCGACCAGCGTCAGCACGACCACGTCCGCGGCCCGCATCTCGCGCCGGGCCACGATCAGCTCGCGTTCGAAACCGCTGCGGCGCACCGGGTTCGGTCGCGACAACACCTCGATTCGCGGTTCCGTGGTGACGCCGCGCTTGTACAGGTCGAAGATCGCGCCGACCGCCCGCAGCGGCAGCGGCGGCCGATACCCCGGCCGCTCGGCGGCCACCGGGTACGCCACTGCCGTCACCGCCGGCCCTCGCGCGCCGCCGGCGACTGCGCGAGATAGCGCAGCGCGTTGTCCATGCTCCCGAGCTGGGAGGGGTGGAATCCGGGCCGCAGGTACCGCGGAATCTCGGTCAGGAAGGTCGACATCCGCGGCACCACGCCGCGGGCGGAGGCGCTGAGGAATTGCAGCGGCCAGAACCGCCCCTTGCGCGGATCGGGATCCTTGCCGAACAGATAGCCGCCCGCGATCACGAACAGCACCATCAGCGACGAGCTGGCCAGCACCGCCGTGCGGGCCTTGCGCAGATATCCGCCGTCGACGTGCATATACGCGTCGTAGACCACGCTGCGGTGTTCGACCTCCTCCGCGCCGTGCCAGCGAATCAGGTCCAGCATCGCCGGATGCATGTTCTTGGCTTCGAGCACGTCGTTGGTCAGCAGCCACTCGCCGATGACCGCGGTGTAGTGCTCCATCCCGGCGAACAGGCCCAGCCGCTCGCACAGCCACTCGTGTTTGGCGCGGCCGGTCAAGCCGTGATCACCGAGTAGGCGATCGACCAGCCAGGCCACCGTCTCCACCATCGGGGCCACGTCGAGCCCGAGCGCTTCCAGGTGGCGACGCGCCTGCGCGTGCGAGCTGGCGTGCTGATTCTCCTGCCCGATGAAGCCCTGCACCTCTTCGCGCAGCCGCTCGTCGTCGATATGAGGCAGCGCTTCGGCCAGGGCCGCGGCCATCGCGCGTTCCCCCTCCGGGAGAACCAGGTGCATCACGTTGATGATGTGAGTGGCCATGACTTCGCCCGGAATGTAGTGCATGGGGACGGAGTCGAAATCGAATCGCACATCGCGAGCCCTGATCGCATGGGCTTGGTCGTCATAGACCGAGGTGTTCATGTCGCGTCCTTGCGGGTGGTCGAAGCGATGCTCCGACGGTAATGTTGACATCACTAGATGTCAACAGCAGCCGATGTCAACAAAACGCCTTGTCGTCGGCCCCCGGTAGCATCACCGCCATGGCCGATTCGCCGCACACTCCGAAAACGGGCAGCCGCCCCTGGCGTGGACGCGAACCGGCGGACCGCATCGCCGCACGTCGCGAACGGCTGCTGCAGGCCGGTTACGAGCTCATGGCCGGCGTCGGCGCGGCCGAGACCTCGATGCGCGGAGTATGCCGACAGGCCGGGCTCACCGAACGTTATTTCTACGAGAGTTTCGCCAATCTCGACGATCTGATGACCACCGTCCTCGAGAACACCGTCGAACAGTGCCGGGATCGACTGCTCGCCGCACTGGCAGAAGCACCCGAGGAGCGAGACCTGCTGTTCGGTCACGTGGTGCGCGCGTTCACCGATTTCCTCACCGAGGACCCCCGGCGCGGGCGCATCCTGTTCGTCGAATCGATCGCCACCCCGGCGCTGACCCGGCGCGGCAGCGAGCTGGTCGCGGTGATCACCGGGCCGATCGCGGCGGTGATCGCCGCCGACGACACCGACACACCGGCTCCCGACGAGACCGACGCGACGCTCAACGCGATGGCCATCTTCGGCGCGCTCGCCTACTGCTACCGTCCGTATCTGATCGGCGATATCACCATCGACCGCGACCGCTTCGACAACCACGCCGCCGCGATCATCCGGCAGCTCAGCACCGTGCGCTCGGCGCCGGTCCTGCGCTGAGCGCCCCTTTCCGACTTCCCCTCCCGCACGCCGCTGCGGCGCCGCCGGAACCGGTGCCGGACCTTGCCTCGTCCACCCTTCCGTAGTAGCGTCCAGACACGTGTCCATCAACGATGGATCCGGAATGCGGAAGGATTTCTCATGACGTTGGTCAAGCCGCGGCAGGTCTCCGGGGGCGAACACGAGCACGGCCACCTCGAAGAGTTCCGCACCGATCCGATCGCGCTGATGCAGCGGGTGCGCGCGGAGTGCGGCGATGTGGGTTCGTTCCGGCTGGCCGACAAGGACGTCATCCTGCTCTCCGGCGCCGAGGCGAACGAATTCTTCTTCCGCGCGGCCGACGAGGATCTCGACCAGGGCGCCGCCTACCCGTTCATGAAGCCGATCTTCGGCGACGGTGTGGTCTTCGACGCCAGCCCCGAACGCCGCAAGGAAATGCTGCACAACCAGGCCCTGCGCGGTGACTTCATGCGCGGGCACGCCGAGACCATCGCGCACGAGGTGCACCGGATCCTCGAAGGCTGGGGCGACGAGGGCGAAATCGACCTGCTCGAGTTCTTCGCCGAGCTGACGATCTACACCTCCTCGGCGTGCCTGATCGGCAAGAAGTTCCGGGAGGAACTCGACGAGCGGTTCGCACACCTGTATCACGAACTCGAGCGCGGCACCGACGCGCTGTGTTACGTCGACCCTTACGCCCCCATCGAGAGCTTCCGCCGCCGCGACGAGGCGCGGGCGAAACTGGTCGAACTGGTCCAGGAAATCATGAACGGCCGCATCGCGAACCCGCCGCAGGGCAAAGAGGATCGCGACATGCTCGATGTGCTGGTCTCGATCCGCGACGAACAGGGCGAACTGCGGTTCTCCGCCAGCGAGATCACCGGCATCTTCATCTCGATGATGTTCGCCGGCCACCACACCACCTCCGGTACCGCGGCGTGGACCACCATCGAGTTGCTGCGCAATCCCGAGGTGCTGGCCCGGGTCGTCGGGGAACTCGACGAGCTCTACGCCGACGGCCAGGACGTGAGTTTCCACGCGCTGCGCCAGATTCCGCAGCTCGAGGCCACGTTGAAGGAGACGCTGCGGCTGCATCCGCCGCTGATCATCCTGATGCGGGTGGCGCGCGGCGAATTCGAGGTGTGCGGGCACAGCATCGCGCCGGGCGATCTGGTCGCGACCACACCGGCGGTCTCCAATCGGATCGCGGAGGATTTCCCCGACCCCGACCGCTTCGATCCGGGCCGCTACGTCGATCCCAATCAGGCGGATCTGGTGAACCGCTGGACGTGGATCCCGTTCGGCGCCGGGCGGCACCGCTGCGTCGGCCAGGCGTTCGCGCTCATGCAGTTGAAGGCGATCTTCTCGATCCTGTTGCGGGACTGGGAATTCGAGATGGCGCAACCCTCCGACAGCTACCGCAACGACCATTCCAAGATGGTGGTGCAGCTACAGCAGCCGTGCACGGTCCGGTACCGGCGCCGGCGGCGCGGGTGAGCCCCCGGCTGCCGGGCACGGTGGTCGCCGTCACCGGCGGCGCGCGGGGTATCGGCTATTCGATCGCCGAGCACCTGCGCGACGCCGGTGCGCGGGTGGCACTCGGCGATATCGACGCGGCCGCCGTCGCCGCGGCCGGATCGCGGCTCGGCGCCGCGGCGGCGCTGACGCTCGACGTGACCGATCCGGCCTCGTTCGCGGGCTTTCTCGCGGCGGTCGAGACCGGGGCCGGCCCCGTCGACGTGTTGATCAACAATGCCGGCATCATGCCCGTCGGCCGCTTCACCGACGAATCCGACGCCATCACCCGCCGCATCCTCGAGGTCAACGTGCTCGGCGTCATGAACGGCACCAAAGCCGCACTGCCGCAGATGCTTTCGCGCGGTCGCGGCCATATCGTCAATATCGCGTCGCTGGCCGGGGAGAACCCCACACCCGGTATGGCGACCTATTGTGCGAGTAAACAGGCCGTGCTCGGCTTCACCGAGGCCATGCGGCTGGAATGCCGCGGCAGCGGAGTGCACTTCTCGGCGGTGTTGCCGACCTTCACCCGCACCGAACTGATCGCGGGAACCAAGGCGCCGATGGGTCTGCTGGCCGAACCCGAGGATGTCGCACGGGCGGTGACCCGGCTGATCGCGCGTCCGCGGCGCCGGGTCACCGTGACGAGGCTTGCCGGGGTGGCGATGGCGTTCAACAAGCTCACCCCGCGCGCGTTCGGCGAATTCACCGCCCGCCGCATGGGCGTGCACCGCATATTCACCGACGAGGTCGATCGCGCCGCGCGCGCGGACTACGACCGGCGGGTCGGCAACACGCCGGAGGGCTGAAAACACACATTCCGGCCGCTGCCGGATATTATCAGGAACGGCGTACGCCCTGGTCATCGCGCGGAAATCGGCGAACATTGCGGCGTGCGCCCTTCGACGTCTTTTGAGAGCCGCACCAACGGGTACCCAATCTGGGTCGGATTCAGTTGGAAGCGAGGTATCTCGAATGACACATGAACCGATCGCCCGTCGTGCCGAAACCGCCGCACGCCACGGTGCCAACAGTTATGACAACATCGAACCCTGGTTCGAGAAACTGGCCGCTCTGGATCATGCCGATCCGCATCGGGAGTCGGTCCGAGCGGAAATCATCGAACTCTGCCTGCCGCTGGCCGAGCATATCGCTCGGAAATTCTCCGGCCGCGGCGAGACGTTCGACGATCTGCACCAAGTGGCGAGGCTCGGTCTCGTCCTGGCCGTCGATCGATTCGATCCGGTACGGGGAAATTCTTTTCTCTCCTTCGCCGTGCCTACCGTGATGGGCGAGGTCCGCCGTCACTTCCGCGATTACACCTGGTCGACCCGGGTACCGCGCGCCGTCAAGGAATTGTGGCTGCGCATCGGTCCGACGACCGAACATCTGGCTCACGAACTCGGGCGCATGCCCACGGCCCGCGAGCTGTCCGAAGCTCTCGACGTCGACGGCCCGCAGGTGGTGCAGGCCATGATCGCCGGCAACGCCTATCAGCCGAACTCCATCGACGCCGTCGTCGACACCGACGACGGCGCGATCATGGACAAGCTCGGCGCCGAGGAACAGTGCTACCAACTGACCGAGGACGCGATGGCGGTACGCCCGCTCATCGATGCGTTGCCCACCCGGGAACGCAGAATTCTGATCATGCGCTTCTTCGAATCCAAGACGCAGAATCAGATCGCCGAGAAACTGCAGATCTCCCAGATGCACGTCTCCCGCATTCTGTCCCGCACGCTGAAAAGTCTTCGGCAGCAGGCGCTCTGCGAGCCACAGCCGACGTAGTGATCCATCCCACCGTCCGCACGACCGAAAGGTGTAGTCATGCCCAAGGAATGGTCTGCCAAAGAAGAACGCCAGTACGAACATGTGAAGTCCTCGGCCCGGAAACGGGGTGCGAGTAAAGATCGCGCAGAGGAAATCGGCGCACGTACGGTCAACAAGAATCGTGCGCAGGCGGGCAAAACCCGTACCGCGAGCCGCAGTTCCACCAACGATATGTCGCCGCAGCGCCGCGGTGGCCAGCGGTCCGGAAAGGGGTCACAGGGACCGACCCGCGATCAGCTGTACAACGAAGCACGCCAACGCAATATCAAGGGCCGGTCGAAGATGACCAAGAAACAGCTCGCCAGCGCGCTGGGCAGATAATCCCCGGCGCGACACATCTCCCGTTGCGAATCCGATTCTCACGCAACATCATATCGAACGAAGAAAGGGTGCCCGGTCACATAGGCCGGGCACCCTTTCGGTCGGTTCCACTACTTACATCGACCGTCAGGAGCCGCCCTTGTCCTGGAAGGCCTGTTGCCGTTTTTCCTCCACACCGGCTTCCGCACGGTGCTTCTCGGCTTCGGCTTCCTTCTGGGCGGCCTCGCGCTGCGATTCGGCGCGGCTCTGCTGAGCCTTGCCCTCCTCGCGCAGCTCGTCCTTTCCGAATACCTGACCGGCGGCCTCCTTGGCCTTACCCTTCGCGCCTTCCACGACGCCTTCGAGACCTTCGCGGCCTCCGCCCTTCTCGTGCTCCGACAAGGGATTCACCTCCAACACGTCGAAATCACTGACATCGGGCGCGATACCCGGCGACCCCGGCACGAAACGCCCGCCGACCGCTATTTCGGTCCGCTGTGGGCGCCCTCACCGCGTCTGGGCACCGCGCCGCCGCTCCCGCCACGGATGGGCGAACCAGGTCAGGAGAAACAGCACCGCGAAGCACACACCGATGACGGAGGCGGCGACCGCACCGGCCACCGTGTCGAAGATCAGCACCGCGACCCCGGTGAGCGCGATGCCGAGCAGCGCCAGCCCGACCAGCGCGAAGGTGTGGGCGGTGCGCACCACGCTGCCCAGACGATGCTGCCGGAACAGGATGCGGTGGGCGGCGACCGGCGCGATCAGGAAGACCGTCGCCGCGATCGAGGCGGTCACGACCGCCAGGTACAGCCCGCGCATCGGGGTGGACACCGTGGTGAACCTGGCCTGGAACGGCAGCGTCAGCAGGAAGCCCGTCAGCAGCTGCACGCCCGTCTGCACCACCCGCAATTCCTGAATCAAACTGGTCAGATTGCGGTCCAGCTGTTCGGTTTCCGTCTCACCACGGACCTCGCGGTCCCATTCCCGATCGCGGTCTTCCCGGCCGCCGGCGGACTGCGCCTGCTCCATCCGACAACCCTATCCCGGGCGGATCGTCCCGAGAGATCAATAGTTTCGGCCATAATGGTGCCATGCACACCGTCGAGGCGCCCGAGGTCCGCACCTGGAATTTCCCCCGCGGGATCGCCAGCGTCGCGGTGATGATCGAATTCGCCGCCGAACACGGGGTCGACAGCGCACGGCTGCTCGCCGGATCCGGTATCGCGCCGGCCACGCTCACCGACCCCGGGGCACAGATTCCGGCCGAGGCCGAACTGGCGGTGGTGCGCAATCTGGTCGCCGAACTCGGCGACATCCCCGCGCTCGGCGTCGAGGTCGGGCGGCGGTACCGGCTGAGCACCTTCGGCATCTTCGGCTTCGCCTGCGTCACCAGTCCCACGCTGCGCGAGGCGATTTCGCTGGCCATGCGGTACTACCGGCTCGGATTCGCCTTCTGCACACCGATCGTCGAGTATCGGCGCGACGATGTGATCGCCTGGATCCATCACGAGCTCATCCCGCCGGATGTGCAGACCTTCCTGGTGGAGCGCGACATCGTCGCCATGCATCGGGTGATGGCCGATCTGCTCGGCCACGACTTCTCCTTCGCCCGCATGGAATTCGGCTACGACGAACCGCCCTACGCCGACCGGCTCGAAGCCGTGCTCGGCGCGCGGCCGCGCTTCGGGCGCGCGCACACCATGTTCACCGTCGCACCGGAGATTCTCGCCCAGCCGCTACCCCAGGCGAATCAGCAGACGTGGGCGGTCTGTATCGCTCAGTGCCGGGATCTGGTGCAGCGCCGCAGCGCGCGCACGGGTATCGCGGCCGAGGTCCGGGAACGACTGCTGCCCGGCAGCGGCGCGACCGGTATCACCACGCCGCCGCCGATCGAGGCGGTGGCCCGGGAGCTCAACATGAGTGTGCGGACGCTGCGCCGCCGCCTCACCGAGGCCGGGACCAGTTACCGGGCGCTGCTCGACGAGGTGCGCCGCGCGCTCGCGCAGGAAATGCTCTCGGGGACTCCGCTGACCATCGACGACATCGCCATCCGGCTCGGTTACGCGGAGGCGACGCCGTTCATCCACGCCTTCAAGCGCTGGACCGGAACGACTCCGGCCGCCTACCGGCGTGACCGGAAGTATTGATTTTCTGGCCGTCGATCTCTGCGCCCACCCCCTGATCTGCCCATACGGTACGAGGGGACGATCGGGACCAGGAAAGGGCGCGGCGATGGGGTTCGACTACGACGTGGTAGTCATCGGGTCGGGATTCGGCGGCAGCGTGAGCGCGCTGCGCCTGACCGAGAAGGGCTACCGGGTCGGCGTCCTCGAGGCCGGCCGCCGCTTCGCCGACGACGAATTCGCGAAGAACTCCTGGCGGGCGCGGCAATTTCTGTGGGCGCCGCGGCTGGGATGTTTCGGCATCCAGCGCCTGACCCTGTTGAAGGACACCTTCATCATGAGCGGCGCCGGTGTCGGCGGCGGCTCGCTGGTGTACGCGAACACCCTCTACGAACCGCCCGCGAAATTCTTCGCCGACTCGCAGTGGGCCCATATCACCGACTGGGGCGCCGAACTGGCACCGCACTACGACCAGGCCAAGCGCATGCTGGGCGTCACCACGAATCCGGCGACCACGGCCTCGGACCGGGTGCTGCGCGAGGTGGCCGAGGAACTGGGCGTCGGCGCGTCCTTCCGGCACACTCCGGTGGGAGTCCTGTTCGGCGGCAACGGCACTCGCGCCGGACAGGAGGTGCCCGATCCTTACTTCGGCGGTGTCGGCCCGTCCCGGCGCACCTGCACCCACTGCGGCGAATGCATGACCGGATGCCGCCACAACGCCAAGAACACGCTGGTGAAGAACTACCTGTATCTCGCCGAGAAGGCCGGGGCCACCGTGCATCCGCACACCACCGTGGTCGATGTGGTGCCGCTGCCGTCGGGCGGGTACCGCGTCGACACCGTCCGCACCGGACGCTGGGTTCGCAAGGCGCGCCGCAGCTTCACCGCCGAACAGGTCATCTTCGCCGCGGCCGCGCTCGGTACGCAGCGGTTGCTGCACCGGCTGCGCGACCGCGGCTCGCTGCCGCACATCTCCGCGCGGCTCGGCTATCTGTCGCGCACGAATTCCGAAGAGCTGCTGTCGATCCGGAGCCGGCGATCCGACACCGATTTCACCAAGGGAGTGGCCATCACCTCCTCGATCCATCCCGACGCCGACACCCATATCGAACCGGTGCGCTACGGCAAGGGCAGCAACGTGCTGTCGCTGATGACGACGGTGATGTACGACGAGGACGGCCGCACCTCGCCCGCCCGGCTGTGGTTGCGCGAGAACTGGCGGCGCCGCCGCGATCTGGCGAAGGTGCACAACCCGCGCCACTGGTCGGAGCGGATGATCGGCCTGCTGGTGATGCAGTCGGTGGACAATTCGCTCACCACCTACACCGAGCGCGGCCTGTTCGGCCGCCGGATGACCACCAAACAGGGTGAGGGACAACCGAATCCGACGTCGATCCCGGCCGGGCACGAGGTCGCCCGCCGCGTGGCCGACAAGATCGACGGCATCGCGACCGCCGGCATCACCAGCCTGTTCGGCATTCCGATGACCGGACATTTCATCGGCGGCTGCGTGATCGGCGATTCCCCGGAGACCGGTGTCGTGGATGCCTATCAGCGCATGTACGGCCATCCGGGCCTGCACATCGTCGACGGCTCGGCGATTTCGGCGAATCTCGGCGTCAATCCGTCGCTGACCATCACCGCACAGGCCGAACGAGCGCTGGCGCTGTGGCCCAACAAGGGTGAGCCGGATCAGCGGCCGGCGCTGGGTTCGCCCTATCGGCGGCTGGCCCCGGTCACCCCCAAAGCGCCCGTGGTTCCCGCCGACGCCCCGGGTGCGCTGCGGCTGCCGATCGTCGACATCACCTAGTCCGCGGCTGATCCGGCCGATCCGTACTCGCCACTACCGCCTCCGACGGCAGTTCGGGCGCGAGTGGTCCCAGTCGCAGCGAGGATTCCAGCAGCATCGCGTGCACGAACGCCTGGGGCAGATTGCCGCGCAACTGCCGCTGGGTGACATCGAATTCCTCGGCGAACAGCGCCGGGGTGCCGCACGAGGAGCGGTTGCGTTCGAAGAAGCGCATCGCGGTCACCGGGCGGTCGAGCTGGGCGGCCGCCATCGCCATCGTGAAACCGCACAGCAGGAACGCGCCTTCGCTCACCTCGAGCGGGCGATCGTCGTGGCGGTAGCGGTAGACGCAGTAATCGGTGGTCAGATCCCGCTGCACCGCGAAGAAGGTGGCGGCGTAGCGCGGATCGGAGACCGGGATCGCGCCGCGGATCAACGGCAGCATCAGCGCGGCGTCCACACCGGGCTGATCGGGGGCGCGCTGCCAGCGGCCGGTCGGATGCACACCGGTGCGGGCCGCCTCGGCCACCAGCGTATCGGCAAGCGCACTGCAGTAGGCGGTATCGGCGCCGGTGTCCGGGCAGGCCGCGACCGCGCGCAATCCGGCCGCGCAGATCAACCGGGAATGAGTCCACAGCCGATCCTCGATCTCCCAGATACCGGCGTCGGGGCGGTGGTAATTGGCCGCGATCGCGGAAACCGCGATATCGACCGCGCGGCGATGATCGCCGCCGAGCCGGCCGTGGCGCGCGGCCGCGGCGAACAGCAACAGCGTCTCACCGAAGGTGTCGAGCTGGAACTGCCCGCGCACCCGGTTGCCGATCACCGGCCGGGCGCCCGGATATCCGGGGAGATCGATATCGCGCACCGCCGGCACGCTCTTCCCGTCGACGGTATAGGCCGGGGCCAGTGCGGGACCGTCGTCGAGCAGCCGGGCGGCGGTGAACCCGACCGCGTCGTCGAGCAGCGGATGCGGACCGGCGACGGCGATCGCCTGCCCGGCCAGGCATTGATCGCGGATCCAGACGTAGCGGTAGTCGTAGTTCTCGCCCTGGTCGGCGCGTTCGGGCAGGCTGGTGGTGGCGGCCGCGACCATTCCGCCGGTATCGGCGGTCATCCCGCGCAGCACCGCGAACGCGTGGGCGCTGTCGCGGGGCGCGGCGCTCGCACCGAAATCCGGGCGGTCGCGCCGCCACGCGTTTTCCGTTGCCTCCCAACAGGTATCGGGGTCGGGCAGCTCGCCGGGCAGGCCCTGGTCGGACAGTTCCAGAATCAGATCGTGACAGCGCCCGGCCGGAATCTGGAGGTGATCGGTCCACCCGCGGTCGGGTCCTCTCGGATCGAGTTCCGCCTTCGGCGCGCCGGTCCACCGCATCCGCAGCGCGCCCGCATGGGCGGTCCACACCCCGTCCTCGCAGTGCGGCCGACGGACCGATTCCGCGCCGAATCGCGCCATCGGCCGCAACACCACGTCGACCTCGGCGTCCTCCTGGACCGCCACGATCCGCCGCATCAGGATCGCGCGATGCCGGTCGCCGGGAAAGGCCAGCGCCTCCCGGCACTCGATCACCGCCGACCCGGACAGCCAGCGCGAGCGCCAGATAAGCGTGCCCTGCTCGTAGTAGCCGCCCCACACGAACCGGCTCGCGGGGGTGACGGCATACATTCCGGAACCTCCGAGCAGGGACGCGAAGACCGCGTCGCCGTCCCAGCCGGGCAGGCACATCCACGAGATGTCACCGCGCGGCCCGACCAGGGCGCCGCGCTGACCGTCGGCGATGAACGAGTACTCCCGCAGGACGTGGGGGGCGGCAGCGGAGTTCGCGATCATGGTCGGGAAATACCACGATCGCGGACGGTTAACCGCCCGCTCGCTCCCCTCGGCCCGGGCGGCTCCCGGCCGAGGGGGCTCGTGTTCGTACGGACGGTCCGGTCAGGCCTTCCGCTGCGCGGAGGACCGGGCGAGATTGCCCTGACCGGCCGCTTTCGGATCCTTCTCGTCCTGTTTCGCCCGGACGCCGGATTCCACCCGGTCGCCCAGATCCTTGTCCACATTGCGCCAGTATTCGAAGGCGCGCGCCAGGACCGGCTCGGACACACCGTTGAGGAGATGGCCGACGATGTTGTCCACCAACCGTTCTCGTGCCGCGTCGTCGAGCACCTGGCGGACCAGTGTGCCCGCCTGACCCCAATCGTCGTCGTCGCGGCGCAGCGTGTAGGCCTCGCGCACCATTTCGCCGTCGGTGTACCAGCCGGCGGTCGGACCGGCCCGGCCGGGTTCGGCGTGCGGTCCACCCTTGGAATTCGGCACGTAGACCGGGTCGCCCGGATTGTGGTGCCGCATGTGGCCGTCCTTGGTGTAGGAGTGCGACGGCGACTTCGGCGCGTTGACCGGCAATTCCTTGTAGTTCGCGCCGATCCGGTAACGGTGGGCGTCCGGATACGAGAACCACCGGCCCAACAGCATCTTGTCCGGGCTCGGTCCCGTTCCCGGCACCGCGTTGCTCGGCTCGAAGGCGGCCTGTTCGATCTCGGTGTGATAGTCGGACGGGTTGCGGTTCAACGTCATCCGGCCGACCTCGTAGAGCGGATAATCGCCGTGCGGCCACACCTTGGTCAGATCGAACGGGTTGAACCGGTAGGTTTTGGCCGCCTCGAACGGCATGATCTGCATCTTCAGCGTCCAACTCGGGTGGTCCCCGCGCTCGATCGCCTCCCACAGGTCCCGGATGTGATAGTCGGTATCCATCGAGGCCATCTGATCGCCCTCGTCCTGGGTGAAGAACTCCACACCCTGGTCGGTGATGAAGTGGTACTTGACCCAGTGCTTCTCACCCTCGGCGTTGACCCACATGTAGGTGTGGCTGGAGTACCCGTTCATGTGGCGCCAGGTGCGCGGGATACCGCGATCGCCCATCAGCCAGGTGACCTGGTGCGCCGACTCCGGAGACAGCGTCCAGAAGTCCCACTGCATATCGTGGTCGCGTAAGTTGTTGTCCGCCCGGCGTTTCTGCGATCGGATGAAGTCCTGGAACTTCATCGGATCGCGGACGAAGAAGATCGGGGTGTTGTTGCCGACCAGGTCGAAATTGCCGTCCTCGGTATAGAACTTCAACGCGAACCCACGCGGATCACGCCAGGTGTCCGGGCTGCCCCGCTCACCGGCCACCGTGGAGAACCGGGCCAGCATCTCGGTCCTCGCCCCGGGCTGGAACACCTTCGCGCAGGTGTAGGCGCTCATATCCTGCGTGACCTCGAAGACGCCGAACGCGCCGCCGCCCTTGGCGTGCGGCTGGCGCTCGGGTACGCGTTCGCGGTTGAACGCGGCCATCTTCTCGATCAGATACGCGTCGTTGAGCAGGATCGGGCCATCGGGGCCTATCGTCAGCGAGTCTTCGTCGCTGGCCACCGGAATTCCGGCGTCGTCGGTGGTGAAACCGCCGGCGCGAGTCTTCTCGACCATCTCTCTCCTCTCCCGAATCGGATCGGTGCGGCGGTCTCGCCTCCACGGCGGGCCCGCCGCGTTCACACGCTGATCAGTGCCCCTGTCGCTGGTGCGGCTCCCACTGGTCGCGCGCCTGCGTGCGCTTGCTCTCCAGCGCGATCCACGTCACGCCGCCGATGAGGCACACCGCGCACACCACGCCGGCCACGATCGCCCACCCGCCGAAGCCGTATCCGGCAGCGGTCAGCGCGAGCGCCAGCGCGACGAAGCTCAACGCACACAGGATGATGCCCGGAATGTTGTAAGTGTCCTCGATTCCCTCACCGGCATGCTTGCGCGGTGCTCGCAGCATCCGTCGCCGCTGCGCCTGCTCCTGCGATGTGCTTCCACGCGCCATCCGCGGGTCCGTCATCATGGGCACCTCCGTTTCCCGGTTGCGGCCGCACAGGGCACACTTCTCCCTGCTTGCAGGCGTACTACCCGGGTTGGGCGGTTCGAATCAGGCGAATCCCACCGGACCGGGGGCCCTTCATCCGATGGATTCGACGATCTTGACCACGACCAGCACGACGGCCACCAGCAGATATCCACGCAGGGCGAGCATGCCCGCGGTGCGCAGCGGGGTGAACGACGGACGCTCGAGGGTGTGCAGCGCCGGAGTGCGGAAGATGTCGCGGCCCCCGGCGAGTTCGGCGCGTTCGGAGCCGCGGTCCAGTTCCCGCACCTGACCGGGGTCGAGGTCGCCGAACCGGGCCGCGGTCGCCGCGGCGGAGCGGCGCCGCGTTCGCCCGTGGGCGAGCAGGGCGACCGCGCCCCCGGCCAGACCGGCGACCACGCCCGCACCCAACCCGAACTCGAGGGTCCGGGTGCTCAGGCCCGGGAAGAACGTGGCGGCGGTGAGCGCGGCCGAGAGCAGCACCAGCGCCCAGACGATGATCGCGGCGCAGATGTTCTGCCGCAGCGTATTCACCCACGGGCCGAGTACGTCGCGGTCGTTGCACAGCAGCACCAGGAATACCGTCGCCGAGGGCAGCAGCACCCCGGCCAGCGCCTGCACACCCTGCGTGATCAGGCCCAGCACGTGGTCGGGGCTGAACGAGATCGCGGCGGCGACGGCCAGCAGGGCCGCGTAACCGGCGTAGAAACCGGGTGCCTCGGACACCTTCCAATGCAGTGAATGCCGCCGCCCGAGCGTATCGCCGAGGGTGTAGGTCGTGGCCAGACCGACCGCGTTGGCGCCGATCAGCGAGGCGTCGAGCAGGACGATCGCGAACAGCGCGCCGACCACCGGGCCCGCGTGGGCGCGCAGGCCCGCCGCGACCGCACCGGCGTCGGTGAAGCCGCCGACCGGACCGGTTCCCGACAGTCCGTAGGCGGTCGCGGCCATGATCGCGATCGCGCCGGCCATCACCACCACGATTCCCAGCCACAGGTCGATACGCTCGTAGCGGATCCAGCGCGGGGTGATGCGCTTGTCGACGATGTTGGACTGCTGGAAGAACAGCTGCCACGGTGCGACGGTGGTGCCGACGATCGCCACGATGATCAGCAACAGGGTCGACGAGAGCCCGCCCGGCAGCGACGGGATCAGCCCGTGCCCGGTGCCCGACACGCTCGGATGGACCAGCAATGCCATCGGGAACAGCACGATGTTCACCGCGATGAGCGTCATCATCAGGCTCTCCCAGCGCCGGAACGACCCGCCCGCGACCACGGCGAACAGCGCGACCGCCGCCAGCGGCACCGATACCGCCTTCGGCAATCCGAAATAGCTCAGAGCCATTGCCACGCCGATGAATTCGGTGACGATGGTCAGCGCGTTGACGACGAAGAGATCGCCGACGCTGAACGCGCCCCAGAACTTCCCGAATCGCGCGAAGATGAGCCGGGCATGGCCGACCCCGGCCACCGCACCGAGCCGCACCACCATTTCCTGGTTGACGTACAGCACCGGAATCAGCAGCACGAGCGTCCAGAGCAGAGCCATGCCGTAGTTCTGACCGGCCTGGGCGTAGGTGGCCACGCCGCCGGCGTCGTTGTCGCCGACCATGACGATCAGGCCGGGCCCGATCACCGCCGCCAGCATGCGCAATCGCTGCATCCGGCTGCGGCCGGCGAGGTCGTCGTGCTGCCGGATCACGCCCAGCGCGCCGACGATATCGCCGACGTGGGCGTGATCGGCGACAGCACCGGGCGGTGTGGCCGGGGTTCGGGTGTCGTCGGAGTAGGTGGTCATCGCCGCGCTCGCTTCCTGAAACTGTGTGCTCACCAGTTGTTTTCGAGTTCCGGGCTAGTGGAGTGCGCCCGGGCGGCGTTCGAGGTGAGCGCCGAGCGCGGCGGTGTGCACGGGCGCCGAGGGACGGCAGGAACGCAGGTTGTGGCGCTCGAATTCGGTCATGCGGCGGCCGGTGAGTCGACGGAAGACAGTGCGGTACATGGGTTCTCCTCAGAGGTGAAACCCGGCTGCGGGCAGCCCGCGGCACCCCGGAACCCCGCACCGGCGACGCCGATGCGGTGGATCGGGGGTGAGTTCAGGCGGACAGGCAGCGAGCCGGGGACGATACGGTTCGCGAACTCGGATACGGACTATCTCCGGATGGCATCGCCCCTCACCTCCTCGCTGCCGGGACGCACGCGCACGTCGTTGTTCTGGTGATCGGCACCACGCGAGAGGGAGACCCGCCCGAACGACGGATACGCACCCCTCTCGTCAGAGCTTCGGCACTGTACGACGTATCCCCTTGCGGGAGAAGCCACTTCGGATCATCCCTTAATCCGGGAAGATCTGTCCTAACCCTGGGCGTCTCTCGACGTCGTCGGATCAGTGGCCTGTGTTCGTACAGGAGCCTCGCCTAGCGAGGTGCTGACTGCAAAAGAGTGAACCCGGAATTCGCGATTGTCAAATCGGCGGCCACCGGCGGGGTTGCCAGGATCCGATCGGCGGTGTTTACTTCCCTCCCGGCGCCGCCGACCGGCGCCGTTCTACGCGGGTCGTGTCCCGGAAGGAGGTGGTCGCTGTGCCCGACGACAGTCATATACGTCGTTTTGCCAAGAATTCACTCGGCGACCATTCTCGTGTCGACGCGACCGTGCCGATGTCGCGGTAGCCTGCGCGCGCGAGTTCTCGCCCTCCATCGAAGGGTTGTCTCATGTCGACTTGGGAGATGCTGCTGCGCCTGGCCACCGGTGTCGGTCTCGGTGCGGTGATCGGTTTCGAACGGCAGTACCGGGCCCGGATGGCCGGATTGCGGACCAACGCCCTGGTCTCCGCGGGCGCGGCGTTGTTCGTGCTGCTGTCCGCGCACGGCTTTCACGGCGGCGCCGCCGATCCGACCCGGGTCGCGGCCCAAATCGTTTCCGGTATCGGCTTTCTCGGCGCGGGTGTGATCATCCGCGACGGATTGAACGTGCGGGGGCTCAACACCGCCGCGACACTCTGGTGCGCGGCGGCGGTGGGCGCGCTCTCCGGCGCCGGGATGTACGGCACCGCGGCGGCGGGAACGGTCGCGGTGGTCATCGTCAATATCGCGTTGCGGGCGGCCGGGCGAGCGGTCGACCGCCAGCCGGAATCGGGTAACGAGCAGCCAGCGCACTACGCGTTCACCGCCGTCACCGACGACGCGCACGAAGCGCATGTGCGCGCGCTGCTGGTCCAGGCGTTGACGCGCACGGACTTCCGGCTCGTGTCGGTCGCCAGCGCCAACGCCGAGGATGCCGGCCGGGTGGAGGTGCGCGCGGATCTGGTCGGCGATCAGCGCGACGACCGGCAGATGGAATCGGCGGTCAGCCGGCTGAGCCTGGAACCGTCGGTGACCAGCGTCGGATGGCGCACGGTCGAACCGGTCGCGCCCGGGCTGTAGCTCTGACCTGCACCGATGCCTTCGATCACTATGCTGACGCCGTGAGCAGTGTCGCCCCGATGGTTCCCGTACCCGCCGACCCGGACACCGTGACCGCGGTGGGCCCCGAGGACGACCCCACCGTGGTGGGCCTGCGCCGCGGCGACGTCGAGGCGGTGTGGGAGTCGGTCCGCGCGTGGTACCGGATGGGAACGACTCCGGCGATCCAGATCTGCCTGCGCCGCCACGGCGCGATCGTGCTGAACCGGGCTATCGGCCACGGCTGGGGTAACGCCCCCGGCGACGGACCCGACGTCGAACGCATACCGATCACCGTCGACTCTCCGTTCTGCGGTTTCTCCACCGCCAAAGGCGTCGCCGCGACGGTGACGGCGATGCTGATCGAACAGGGCGCCTTCGCGCCGGAAGACCAGGTGTGCGACTACATTCCGGAATTCGCCGCGCACGGCAAGGGCCGCATCACCATCGCCGATGTGCTCTCCCACGCCGCCGGGGTGCCGTTCATGCCGACGGGCTACCGCGGCTTCGACGCCGTCGTCGACGAGGAGGTCGCGGTGCGGGCGCTGACCGAGTTGCGGCCGAGTTGGCCGCCCCGGCGGTTTCGCGTCTATCACGCATTGACCAGTGGATTGATCCTGCGTCTACTGGTCCAGCGCGCGACCGGCAAACGGATGCGCGACCATCTCGCCGAGCAGGTGCTGAATCCGCTCGGTTTCCGGTGGACGACCTTCGGGGTGAGCCCGGAGGACGTCGACCGGGTGGTGCCGAGTGTGCGCACCGGACCGCGACCCTCCCGGGCCTGGTCGGTGGTGGCCGGCAAGGCACTCGGCGGTGGAATGAGCGCCTCGACCTCGGCGGATTCGGTGCGCGCGTTCCTCACCGCGGAGCTTCCCTCCGGCAATCTCGTGACCACAGCCGCGGAACTCTCGCGCTTCTACGAAATCCTTTGTCGCGGTGGGGAACTCGACGGCGTGCGGATCCTGTCTCCCGACACTCTGCACAGCGCGATCGCACCCGCTCCCCGGATCCCCGGCATCGCCGGCCGGGTCAGTCGAGCCGGCTTCGAGCTGGGCGGGCGGCGGTCGAAATTCGGCGCCCACACCGAAAAGCATTTCGGCCGTAGCGGATTGACCACCCAGTACGGCTGGGCCGACCTCGACCGCGGACTGTCCGGCGCGATTCTGACCAGCGGCAAGTCGACCGTGGACACCGAGCGGCCCTGGCAGTTGTGCGCACAGATCTCGGCGGTCGTTCCCCGCTCGCCCGTCGCCCGGCCGTAGCGGCGGCATCCTCGCGGCTCCCAGCCGTCCGGCCGCTCCGGGACTCAGCCCTGCGGCTCGGGAAGCCGCAGTCGTTTGAGCGACACCGCGTTCAGCGCGACGATGATACTGGAGCCCGACATGGTCAGTGCGGCGATCTCCGGGCGGAGGGTGAATCCGAAGGCCGGTTCGAGCACGCCGGCCGCGATCGGGAGTGCGACCGCGTTGTATCCCACCGCCCACGCCAGGTTCTGATGCATCTTGCGCAGCGTGCCGCGGCCGATCCGTAAGGCGGTGGGCACATCGAGCGGGTCCGATCGCATCAGCACGACATCCGCGGTGTCGATGGCCACGTCCGTGCCGGCCCCGATGGCGATGCCGAGGTCGGCCCGTGCCAGCGCGGGCGCGTCGTTCACGCCGTCGCCCACCATCGCGACTTTCCTTCCGCCCGACTGTAATTGCGCGATGGTGTCGGCCTTGTCGCCCGGCAGCACCTCCGCGATGACGGTATCGATGCCCAATTCGGCCGCGATGCGATCGGCCGTGGCGCGATTGTCGCCGGTCAGCATCACGACTTCCACACCCAGATCGTGCATTTCGCGCACCGCCGCGGCGGCGGTCTCACGGGGTTCGTCGGCGATCCCGACCACCGCGACCGCCTTGTCGTCGACCGCCACCAGCACGGCGGTCTGCCCGCCGTCCGCGATCCGGGCCCGAGCGTCGGCCAATTCGCCGAGTTCGATCCCCTCCCGATCCAGCAGTCGCCGGTTGCCGACCACGACACGCTGCCCGTCGACCGTGGCGACGGCGCCGTGTCCCGGCACGTTCTCGAACTTCTCGGCCCGCGCCGGCGCCGCGCCGCGCTCCTGCGCGAAGCGGACGATCGCCTGTGCCAGTGGGTGTTCCGATTCCCGTTCGACCGCGGCCAGCGCCGCGAGCAGCCGGGGCGAGGGCTCCGCCGCCGCGGTCACGAATTCGGTGACGGCCGGTTCGCCCTTCGTCAGCGTGCCGGTCTTGTCCAGCACCACCACGTCGACGCGTGCCGCCGTCTCCAGGGCCAGCGCGTTCTTGAACAGCACGCCCCGGCGAGCACCCAAGCCGGTGCCGACCATGACGGCCGTCGGCGTGGCCAGGCCCAGGGCGTCGGGGCAGGTGATCACCACGACGGTGATGGCGAACAACATGGCCGTGGCGAAGGTGGCTCCGGCGAGCAACCATCCCGCCAGCGTGACCGCACCGCCGATCAGTGCGACCAGTACCAGCCAGAACGCCGCGCGGTCGGCCAGTTTCTGGCCCGGCGCCTTCGAATTCTGCGCCTGCTGAACCAGATTCACGATCTGCGCCAGCGCGGTGTCGGAACCGACCTTGTCCGCACGCACGCGCAGGGTGCCGTCGACGTTGATGCTCGCGCCGATCACCGGAGCACCCGGTTGCTTGTGCACCGGCAGACTCTCCCCGGTCACCATCGACTCGTCGACGTCGCTGTCGCCGTCTTCCACGACGCCGTCGACCGGGATCTTGGCGCCCGGCCGCACCAGCAGCAGATCACCGACGGCGACCTCGGCGGTGGGAATCTCCACCTCCTCGCCGTCACGCACCACCACCGCGCGCGGTGGCGCGAGGTCGAGCAGCGTGCGGATGGCGTCGGTGGCGCCGCCCCGGGCGCGCATCTCGAACCAGTGCCCGAGCAGCACGAAGGTGGCGAGCATGGTCGAGGCCTCGTAGAAGACCTCGCCGCCGCCGGTCAGCGTGATCGCGAGCGAATACAGCCATCCCGCCCCGATGGCGACCGCGACCAGCACCATCATGTCGAGGGTCCGCGCCCGCAGCGCCTGCCACGCACCGGTGAAGAAGATCGTCGACGAATAGCCGATCACCGGCAGACTCAGGATCAGCGCCCACACATCCTGGCGTAGCCCGAACGGCACCGGCAGGTCGATGCCGAACATGTCCGTCGCCATCGGTGACCACACCATGACCAGCACCGAGAACACCAGCGCGACCAGGAATCGGTTGCGCATGTCGGCGGCCATCGCGGCCATCGACATGTCGTGGTGGTCGTGGGTGCCGTGGTGATCGTGCCTGGGCTCCGCGGGTTCGTGCCGGTGCCCGCCGTCGGGACGAGACGGACCGGACGGCTCGGCCAGCGGATCGCAGACGTGCCGGGGAACCGATCGGCCGGAGCAGTGGATCCCGCAGTCGCGCAACCACTCCCGCATGTCGTGGACCGAGGTCCGGCCCGGGTCGAAGCTGACCGTCGCGGTCTGGGCGGCGGGATTGACCGTGGCCTCGAGCACGCCGGGGCGCCGTTGCAGGACCCGGGTGGCGACCTGCCGCCGGCTCGCCCAGTGCAGGCCGTTCAGATCCAGTACCACGGTTTCATGGCCGTTGCCGTCCATGTGCACGACTCCTCTCGACAGGCCGAGCGATTACCACGACCATATACCCACAGGGGGTATATGCCAAACGAGGCCCCTTCACCAGCCCTGGAAGGTCGCCGCTCGCCACCCACACGGGCCGTCGTTAACATGGTCGGCTCGGGGGCGACTATTCGGCGATGGATGTTTCGGGCGGCGGAGGTTCCGGTGAGGATTTCGAACTCCCGCGGCGGGCGCGACACCGTCGATATCGCGCTGGTGGTGCCCGGTAGCGGACCGGCGGGCCTGTTCGGCCCCTCCTGTGAGGCGTGCGCCGCGCTGGCGGTGGAGGACATCAACCGCGCGGGCGGAATTCTCGAGCGGCCGGTGCGATTGCACACGGTCGATTCGGGCGCACCGCTGCCACTGCTGGCCGAACGTATCGATCGCATGATTGGCACCGGCGCCGTCGACGGCGTGGTGGGCTGGCACCTGTCCAATGCCCGCCGGGTGCTGACGCCCCGCACGGCGGGGCGGGTCCCGTACGTCTACACCACGTTCTACGAGGGCGGCGAGAATTCCGACGGCGTGTACATGGTGGGCGAGACGCCCGATCATCAGCTCTTTCCCGCGCTGCGCTGGCTGCGCGCGGAGCAGGGCATCCGCCGCTGGTGCATCGTCGGCAACGATTACGTGTGGCCGCGCGAAACCGCCCGGGTCACCCGCGAGGCGGCGGCATTCGGCGACATCGACATCGTCGGCGAGGCATTCGTCCCGCTCGGCAGCCGCGCCTTCGGTCCGGCCCTCGACCTGATTCGCCACTCCTCGGCGCAGGGGGTGCTGCTGTTGCTGGTCGGCGCCGACTGCGCGGCGTTCAATCGGGCCTTCGCCCGCGCGGGTCTCGACGAGCACCGGTTACGGCTGAGCATGATGATCGGCGAGGACGTCCTGTTCGCGGCTGGCCCGGACAGCACCCGCGGATTATTCACCGCCTCAGGCTATTTCGAGAGTGTGGTCTCGCCCGAGTCGATGGATTTCGGCAGCCGCTACACGGCTCGGTACGGCACCTTCGCACCCGCGCTGAACAATATCGGCGAATCCTGTTACGAGGGCTTGCTGCTGTTCGCCTCGCTGGCGGAGGCGGCGCGCAGCCTCGACGTGCGCGCCATCGAACGCCATGCCGCCCGGGTTCGCTACGGCGGCCCGCGCGGTGAGGTGAAGGTGCGCGGCGCGCACACCACCCAGCCGGTCTACCTCGCCGATGCCGACGGCGTCGACTTCGCGGTGGTGAGCGAATTGCGTCGCGCCTGAGCCGGATTCGGCTTCTCCTCGCTGTCGGCGGCGTGCCGGCCGAAGGGATCACCCGGCCGCAGCCGCCCGATGAGCAGCGCGATGGCGGCGCACCCGATGCCGATTCCGGCCGCGACGAGTCCCGGCACCGCGGTGACCGCGGCCTCCGCACTGCGGAACCAGGTATGCGAATATTCGATCCGGCCGAGGTCGCGACCCTGCAGAGCCACCCCCGCGGACGGCACGAACAGGATGACGATGCCGACGACCGCACTGGTCGCTCGCGGGCCGATGGCACATCCCAGCGCATATCCGGCGACCACAGCCAGTGCGATACAGCTCGGCACTGTTACCGCCGCGGTCGGGACGTCCACCAGCGACGAGCTCACCGCAGCGGCGATGGACAGCGCGACGGATCCGGCGACAGCCTGCAACGGCAGGCGAATGCGCCATCCGGCGTAGAGGCCGGCGCCCGCGGCCGCGACCACCAGCACGGTCGACCAGGCCGGCCGCGGAACGGTGAGCAGGGCCGACCCCGCCGAGGCGAAGGCCACCATCACCACCACCAGCATTCCGTCGCGTCCGGGAAGCAGCAGCGCCGCCACCGCGGTCGCAAGCAGCAGAAGCGCCCCGCCCACCAGAATCGATACCAGCGCGCCGCCGCGGGCCATCCAGACGGAGGTCCCCAGCGTCGCCGAGACAATCACGACGGCCGACACCACCGGTTTCAGCGGTACCACCGCACTGTCGTCGGGTTCCGGTCGCTGTTCTTGGCGAAAGAGCAGGGCCGTGCCGAGCATCAGGACGAGTGCGACGACAATCATCCAGACCGGAGGCGCCCCGCGCATGATGCCCTCCCCCGCGACGGTGGAGGCGAAATCCGGCGCCTGGGTGAGGTCGGCGAACAGAATCGAAGCCAGCGCACCGAACAGATACCCCCCGGCAGGGGCTCGCCGATGCCACACCGCCGCGGCCAGACAGCCCAGGATCACTCCGGCGAGCATGGAGTCGACGTAGTTGAGCGTCGACAGGGTCCGGGTCTCCAGTTTCACCAGCAGGGTGTGGTTCACCAGCATCGCCGAGGTCGCACAGAAGACCGCGCACCAGGCCAGGCGGCTGCTGCCGATCGCCGCCGACACCGAGACCGCGATGACGGCGATCAGCGCGCCGGCGGTGAGGGCCAGCGGCATATTGAAGATCAGCAGGTCGACCTGCAGCGCCGATCCCGGCGACAGCCAGGATTGGCTGATCGGCATCATCATAGCCAGCCCGGCGATCGCGGCGCTGACGCATGCGGCCGAGGTTTCCACGGCCACTCGCAGCCATTGCGCGTCGGTGATTCCGGCCGACAACCGATGTACGTGCCCCCGGATATCCGGGGAACCGAAAGTCACAGCACTCATGCCGGACTCCGTCCCCAGCAGGTAACGCCTGGTCGTGACTTCCCCGCCGATTCGTTAGCCGAATGATTGCGGAACCGACATTACCGGAGCACGAAAGCCCTCTTTCGGCATCTGATGACCGTACAAGAGCGAAAATCGGCAATTCGATGATGATTTGCTAACGGTTCGGTTGCGGCGGATATAGCTTGCGTATCAATTCCCGCCGCGACCGCATGTCCGCGACCGTTCACCGCGATCGCCGCCGGTACGCACGGGCGCGCCCGTTGCCGGATCGTGTCCGTGATCCCGGACTGATCGACTACGGGCGCCGTGTGGATTACCGGGCTATATCGTCGGCGGGCGCCTCCCCGCCCTCGGGTCCGGCCGAGGAACTCGCACTGCGAAACAGCGGACGATGCGCCACCCCGCCGGCAGGCGCCGGCGTCTCGATGGGTACCGGACTGTGGCTGAACAGATTCGGCTGCTCACTCATATCGGATGTCCTTCAGACTCTCACCATCGACGGCCCGTCCGGCCAGCGAATCGGCCGCACCGCTCGCGCGCACAGCGCACTGTGCGATTACCGACAGGACTTACAGTACACCCCCGATAACCGACCGCGGGCACGACGAGCCGAGACCGGTCGTTCGCGTCGTGGCACGGAATCGGTTCGGCGGGCACACATTCCGCGACCGCGTGGGCGTCAGCCGCGGCCGTGCCGCAGTTCGTACTGCTCGCGTTCGGCCGCCGCACGCTGCCGTTCGGCGATGTCGGCCAGTTCGGGATCGAGCCCGTGCTTGAGCAGGCGGTGCCGCCGATACACGTACATCAGCGCGATGGTGAAGTAGACCAGCGGGACGTACAGCAGCGCCGCCATCGACAATCCGATCCACAGCGGGCCCGGGACCAGCAGGAACAGGCACAGTACGGGGATGATCGGCACCAGGAATCGCAGCAGGTAGCGGCGGGCGGCGCCCGGGCCGGTCAGATCGCGAAGGACCCACTGCTGCATCGAGGGCGGCAGCGTGGCGCCGCAGATATAGCGCACGCGCTGAACCGGATTCGGCTTCTGCTCACTCATGGGTAGCTCCCTGGATATCGGCGAGCGCGGCTCGCCGGGCGGCCTCGTTGACGCGAGTCAGCACCTCGCGCAGTTCCTCCAGATCGGCCAGGCTCACGCCCAGCCGCCGCACGACCGCCGGGGGGATCAACTCGGCCTGGCGGCGCAGCGCCCACCCGGCTTCGGTCAGATCGATCAGTAGTGTGCGTTCGTCGCGCGGATCACGGTGGCGGGTGATGAGGCCTGCCGACTCGAGCCGCTTGAGCAGCGGAGACAGCGTGGCGGAATCGAGTTGGATCGCCTCGGCGATGGCCTTCACCGACATCGGAGCCTCGCCCCACAGCGCCAGCATCACCAGATACTGCGGATGGGTGAGCCCCAAGGGCTCCAGCAGCGGGCGATACACCGTCAGCACCGATCGGTTCGCGACGGCCAGGGCGAAACATACCTGCCGGTCCAGCCGCAGCGGATCGTCGACGTCGGTCGTCATGCCCACCTCCTCGTGTCGAGGCCAGATTAGCGTGCTAATAGTTAGTGCACAAACTATTAGTGCGCCATCACACACTCGGCGACGCGAGCGAGACGCCTGACTCACGTGAGGTGATGTACTGTTCGCGACGATCGGCCGAGCTCGTGGTGCCCGTGGGTGTGATCGACCGGACCGTCCATCCGGGCTCGTTCCGTCGTGGTCCCCAGTTCCCGTCCGCATGGAGTGAGCCCGGATTTTCACAAGCGGAGGCGGAGAGGGCGGAGCCGAGTGGCCGGTCCGCCGCACCCGTCACGGTCGGCAATCACCGTGCCGCACCGGTGGATTCAGATCAGACGAGGACCTTCTGTTTGCGGATCCGACGCTGCACATCTCGCATCATCATCTTCGTCCCGGAGAACCGAATGAACTTGGGGATGAAGCGGTTCACAAATCCCACGAACAGGAACAGATGCTCGAATCGGCGCTGGTCGGCCGCGCTCCACTCCACGCCCATCTGTTCGCGGAAATGCGGAGGCAGGAAGCCGGCGGTCAGGAAGCGCAGCAGCCCGCCGAAGAGCAGTCGCATGTACCAGTGGATCATCCGAAGATGCAGCAGGTCACCGATATACGCTCGGAAGGCGTCGTCGACGATCACCTGACGGCAGGCCTCGACCCAGTACTCGTCGAATTCGGCGCGCGTCTTCGGCCACATGTCGGGATGCACCTGCAGCGTGGTGCCGAAGGTGTCCGCGCCCTGATAGAACGCCTCGAGCTCCTCCGGTGACATCTTGCCGTTGATCAGCTGATGGGAGTCCTCGAAGCCGATGTAGATGCAGGCCGCGACATACAGCTGCAGATTGCGGTCGAAGGCGTTGTACTTCACCTTCGAGCCGGGTTTCGACCGCACTTGCCGGTGCGCGACATTCACCGCCTCACGGAATTCCTCCTTCTCCTCGGGCGTGCCGAGAATCGCCACCGCCAGATACGAGGCCGTGGTGCGCAGTCGCTTCCACGGATGCACCATGAGCGCACCGGATTCCACGGTGCTCTCCATGACACCGGCCGCCACCGCGGGATGCGCGAATTGCATCGCGACGTTCGCCGCGGCGCCCGCGAACATCCAGAAATCCAGGGCGTCGGGCAGTTGCGCGGGGCGCTTGCGCGGTGAGCGATAGAAGTCCGGGATGTGAATGCGCGTCTGCTCCAGGGTCAGCGGCGGCGTCTGCGCGACGTCGGGCCGCACAGCTCGCTCGTCCTCCGCCCGGCCTCGCCCGACCGGCACGGATTCCTCCGGAACGTAGGAATCACTGTGCGGGTCGGTGTAATTCGGCTCCCAAGGCTGCGTTGCCGTTGTCATGCGAGTCCTCTCTCGGAACGTTTCGCCGGCGCGACCGGAGATGCGCCGGGCCCCGCGCTGCGGGGCGCGGGCGGTGCCGCCGGGATCGGCGGCACCATGCGACACGGGAGACCGAGGGGCCCGCCCGGCAGACCGGCTCGCCTCGGAGCCGACGCGACAACTACCGATGCGCGGTTACCGGCGCTCTCGCGGATTTCTCCCTCTGCCCCGGCGACACCCCCTCGTACACTCCTCAGGGTCGGCCCGGCTCGTCTATGTTACCCGTAATTCTCTCTCGATCAACGGGTCCATAACGAAATATCCCATACTTGAAGCCGCATTCCGTCATCTAAGTTGTCACAGATTCAAGAACCGCTACGCCTGTCGCGCAAGCCGTCCGAACAACGTCATCTCCATCAATCCGATCACCTGGGCTCGAGGGCAGATCTGCTGGTCGTTGCCGAACAGCCGCCCCAGACCGACGACGAGGCCGAATCCGGCATGGACCAGGATGCGGGCCTGCGCCCGCGCCAGCTCGGGCCGCGCATCGACCAGCAGTTCCACCCATTCGGCGACCACCAGCCGCTGGATATTGCGCAGCACCGTGCGCTCGTAGGCGCCGACATTGCCGAATTCGGCGTAGTAGACGAACGTCAGCTCGCGCTCGGCGAACGATCCCTCGACATAGAGGTCGATCAACCTCGCCAGCGCCTCCTCGGAGGTCTGTGACGCCTCCACCGCGGGTGCGATCGCGGCGGCCATCCGGTCGGCCACCCGCCGGAATGCCGCCGCCAGCAAGGCATCCTTACTGCGGTAGTACCGGTACACCGCCGAGGCCGCCGACAGTTCGGCCGCCGCCGCGATCTCCTCCACGCTCACATTCGGATAGCCGCGTTCGTGGAACAGCTCGACCGCCTTGTCGAGCAGCACCCGATGTTTGAACGATTGCGGAATCTCGTTCGCTCGTACAGGTTCCGGCGCGTCGGCGGCCACCGGCAGGTCGGCGCGGATCAACGACCACGCGGCCTCGCCCAGCAGCACCGCGAGCGATTTCGCCGGCAGATGCGCGTGGTGGTCGCCGATACTGCTCACCACACTGAAGATCGCGACGGCACGCACCAGGCCCGCGCGGCGGGACAACTCCGGGCGCAGTTCGCCGATCAGCGCCCGCAGCGCGGAGATCGCCGTCTCGAACCGTTCGTCGAAGGTCCGGCGATCGTCGCGATCGAGGTAGCGCGCCTCCCACCGGGCCAGCGCGGCCGTGGGGCGATTGGCGATGGTATCGGCCACGATGGCATCGATGACGAGTCCGAGTCGCGTTTCGGCGCTGTGGCTCTGCGCCTCCGCGGGCAGCGTCACCGCGGTCACCGCGGCTGCGGACAAGCGCAGCAGCTCCTCGCGGAACAGCGCGTACTTGCTCGGATAGTGCCGATACAGCGCGGCCGAGGAAATCCCCAGCCGGGCGGCGATGTCCTCCATGCTCACGCCGTGATAACCCAGCGATCCGAAGGCCGCCGCCGAGGCGGAGGCGATCTGCGCCCGGCGATTCTTGGGCCGGCGGCGGATCACACGCTCGGGATTGTGCGTGGCCGGCGCCGTCGCCTTCGCACGCCCGTCCTGTGCGCGACTCACATTGTCCGCCAATTCGTTTCGCCGGGGAGCCGCTACGACTGCGGCGGTAGCGGAGTCAGCGGCGTACTGATCTTGTCGACCAGCCAGCGGTCGCCCTGCTTCTGCAGTCGCATGACCGTCGACAACTGGCCCGGTTCCGGTTTGCCCTGGGTGCCCAGGCTGGTGATGGTCTGGCCGATCACCACGATCGCCTCCGCGGAATCCTTGTCCCCGGAACGGATGGCGCACTGCACATCCGTCGACTTGGCGACGACCTCACCCTTGGCCAGGACGTCGCTGAGGTCCTTGCTGTTGGACTCGAATTGCCTCTTCCATTCACCGGAGGCGCCGGCCAGCACATCGCGGACGTACTGGTCGAGGTGCTTGGAATCGTAGGTCGAGACCACCGGGCCGTAGGCACAGGCGGCCTGGCGAGCCTGCGCCTGCGCCTCCAGCACCTCCTCGTGATCCTTGTTCTGCAGGTAGAAGTAGATACTGCTGCCGATCGCGGCGCCCAGGACCAGAGCCGCCGCCGCCCGCAGGCCGATCCGCACACCGCGTCCCCCGGCGGCCGGACGCAGTCGCGCCAGCGGCGAAATCTCGGCTGCGGCCGTCGTTTCGGTGAGGCTCGACTCGGTGGTATCGGATGTCCCCGCCGCATCCGATCCGGCCGTATCGGACTCCGGGGCCGCCGCGGTCTCCGGTTCGTCGACGGTGTCGATCGTGGGTTCGCGCTCCTCGGCGCCTCCGCTTTCCTTGTCGCTCATCGCGTTCGCTTCCTAGTTGTCGGGTATGGGGCCGGGCGGGACGGGCCGCGACAGTTCGTTGCCGGTGACGCCCGGCGGCGGCCCGGACCCGTTGTCGGGGATGTTCGGCCGCGGCGCGTTGGCCGAACCACGCACCTGCAGTGCGGGATCGGCGGTGAGGCAGTAGTTGTACAACCGCACCCGGGTGTCGGTCATGACCTTGGCCGGGGACACCGGAATCGTGTCGTAGTCGCAGGTGGGACGCGGCCAGAAGTCGGCGAGCGTGTGATAGGCGCCGTCGTGGGCGGGCACCCCGAGCGCTTGAATACCTTGGCGCAGTGCGGGAAACAGTGCCTCGATCGCCGGCTGCCGCAGCTTCGCCGCCTTGGTGATGGCGACGAAATTGGTGACCAGATCGGTCAGCGGATCCTGATTCTTCGCCACCACGTCGCCGAGTGTCGCCAGCTCGCCGGGCCCCTGGTCGAGGAATTTCCGGATCTCGTTGTCGGCGGCGGTGGCCTGCTGGAACAGCGCGCTGCCCGCCGCGGTCAGCGTGCTCAGATCGGGCTGCGCGTGCGAGGTGGTCTCCGCGATCACCTGCAGGTTCTCGAGCAGCTGCTGGGTCTGCGGCAGCAGATCGGACAGCCCCGCCATCGCACGACTGATCCCGGAGATCATGTTGCGCAATCGATCCGGGCCGCCGCCCAGCGCCTTGTCCAGCTCGTCGACGACCACGGTGAGCCGGTCCGGATTCATCCCGCCGATGAATCCGCTGAGATCGGTGAGCAGATTCTGCACCGGAATCGGCACGCTGGTGCGTGCGCGCTCCACGACGGCGCCGTCGGACAGATACGGCCCGGTGTCGGCGTCGGGCCGGAAGTCCAGATACTGCTCACCCGCCGCGGACAAGCGGCCGACGTGCACCGCGCCCCCGACGGGAATCTTCGCGCTGTCCTCGATTTCGGCGATCGCGTCGATTCCGTCGCCGGAAACCCGCACATCGGCGACCTTGCCGACCCGGGTGCCGCGGAAGGTCACGTCGTTGCCCGGAAGAATGCCACCCGAGGTGGCGAGTTGCACGGTGACGGTGAAGGTGTGCGGAAAAGGATTGAACCGCAGCACATATCGGGCCAGATATCCGGAGCCGATCACCAGCACCACGATCAGGCTGAGGTTGGCCAGGGCGATGCGCCGGCGCACCACCCAATTCCACAGCGGCGTATTCATCGCTCACCACCCTGCTGAGAAGGTTCGGCCGGCGTGCTGGGCGCTTCCGGCGGCGCCGCACCCGGCACCGGTTGCGGCGGACTGATGACCCGGCCGAACACTTTCTCGAATACCTGCGCCAAACTGCCGGCGAACGCCGGAACGTCACCGATTTCGGGCCACCGGCTGCCGTGCGGATCGCTGAGCGCACCGATGCTCAGATACGAAACCACCGGCATGACGGCCAATCCCGAACCCCGCAGGCTGGCCATCAGCGGCGGATAGATGTCGTTGAGCCCGTCGAGCGCCTCGGTGAGATTGCCGCCCATTTCCGTGAAGCCCGACATCAACTTCTGAATGCTGTCGAACAAGCTCAGGAACTGCGGGCTGGTGGTGTCGGTGAAATCGCCCAGCGCCGCCATGGTGGTCGATACCTTGGTGGTGAGATCCACGATGCGCTGATTGTTCTCGTTCACCAGTCCGAGCAGTTGCGGGAAGGTATCGGCGGCCGCGCCGAGTTCCTTTTTGCGCCGGGCCAATTCCCCGGACAGCGTATTCAGCCCCTGCAGGGTGGCGTCGATATCGCCGGTGCGCTGGTTGAGCGCGGCGATCACGCTGGTCATCTCGCTCAGCAGATGCGCCAATTGCGGTCCCCGCCCGGCGAACATCGAATTCATCTGCGTGGTGATCTGTGCGGCCTGGTTGATACCGCCGCCGTTGACCAGCATGGCCACCGACATCATCAACTGCTCGACGGAGGCCGCGGTGCCGGTGTGGTCGGTGCCGATGGTGTCTCCGTCGCGCAGCGGCGGGCCCGCCTCCTGCGCGGCCGGCAGGGTCATGGCCACCGACATGTCGCCCAGCGGCGTGGCCTGACGCAATTCCACCGTGGTCCCGCGCGGCAGCACGATGTCGGAGCGGATCTGCATCCGCACGTCGGCGATGAAATTCGTGGTCTCGATACCGGTGACGGTGCCGATATCGGTGCCGCCGATCCGCACGTGGGCGTGATCGGGCAGATTCAGCACATCGGTGAACGCGGCATGAACGGTATAGCCCGGACCGTCGATACCCGGCTTGGGCATCGGCACATTCTCGAGGGTCGGGCCGCATCCGCTGATACCGAGTGTGGTGGCGGTCGCGACGGCGGTGATAACGATGCCGCGGCGAGATGTTCTGCGCTGTGATCGTGTCATTTTCCGCTGATCCCCAGAAGTGCTGCGGTGAGTCCGAAATCGGGCCCCATATCGGCGATCCTCCCGGTCCGGCAGCCGTCGAGGCGCATCATCACCCGCTCACAGAAGGTCGAGAGCGCTTCACCGTCGAGCACCGATTTATCGAGCAGGCCGTGCAGGCGCAGCGCCTGATGTTCGTAACTGGTGGCGTTGGCGAGGTTTTCGAACATCAGCGGCGCGACATCCACGATTTCGGTGAGATTGCGGGCATTGGCACGCATCTGATCGCTGATCGCGACGAACCGGCTCAGTGCTCCGGCGAGCTGATCCTTGTTCTGCCCCACCACCGTGGCGGTATTGGCGACGAAATCGTTGAGCTGGGTGAGCACCGCCTGCAAGCCGGGCGCCTGATCGCCCATCAACTTCAGCAGTTCGGTGAGCCGGCCGCTGAAATCCCGCACGGTCTGATCGTTCTGGGCGATGACCTGAGTGATGTCGTTGAGTTTGACGATCGTGTTGGAGATCTGGTCCTTGTTGGCGAAGGTCGTCTCGAACGCACCCGAGAGCGCGTCCAGCGTCGCGCGCAGTTTGTCGCCGTTGCCGTCGAGCAACGGGAACAACACCCGGCTGGCCATCGGCCCGGTGTCGCTGTCACCCTTCAGAGACGCACCCAGCTGGTCGAAGGTCTGCATGATGCGGTCGAGTTCCACCGGTGTCCTGGTGCGCGGCAAGGGAATATGCGCGCCGTCGGCCATGGTGGGCCCGGTTCCGTCGTAGGCCGGCGCCAGTTCGACGTGGCGGTTGGTGATCAGCTGCGGATTCACCAGTGCGGCCATGGCGTCGGCGGGCAGCTTCACGCTCTTGTCGACCTTCATGACCACCTGCACGTAGGTGCCCTTGGCCTCCACCGATTCGACCGTGCCGACCGGCACACCCAGCACATCGACCTCGTTGCCGGCGTAGAGCCCTGCCACATTGTCGAAGTCGGCG
Source organism: Nocardia sp. AB354 (assembly GCF_049538315.1). Classification (NCBI taxonomy): domain Bacteria; kingdom Bacillati; phylum Actinomycetota; class Actinomycetes; order Mycobacteriales; family Nocardiaceae; genus Nocardia; species Nocardia sp. AB354. Next base: position 121,597 of record NZ_JBMVFU010000017.1, read on the forward strand.
CTGATGCGCATGTTGTCGCCGAGCGCCTCGTCGGCGGCGGTGCCGAGCGAACCCGGCAGCAGCGAACAGCCCGAGCCGGCGGAGGCGACCAGGCACACCGCGGCCAGTTGGGCCAGCGCGCGCAGTTTCATCACTTACACCCCTGAACGACCTGTGCGAAACAGATCCAGTTGTCGGGGAACAGCCCCCACGGCACATACACATCGCCGTACGGTCCGTTGCCCAATACGTTGTTGAACTGCCGCAAGGTCACCGGCATGATCTCGTAGAGCCGGTCGAGGTTGGCCTTGTTCTTCTCCAGCCCCTCGGACATGGTGTTCAGATCCCGGATCATCGGGCCGAACTGGTTGTTGTTCTCCAGCCCCATGTCCTGCAACAACTTCGACAGTGAGGCGACATTGTCGAGCAGGCTCTTCAGCAGCTGCTGGCGCTTCTGCACCGCCTGGCCGATGGCCTCGCCGCGGGTCAGCAGCATCAGCACGCTGTTCTGATTGTCGGCGACCAGCTGTGAGACCTGATCCATCCCCTTCAGCAGGGTGTCGACCTCGTCGCGGCGGTCGTTGATCACCTTGGCCAGCGAGCCGATGCTGTCGAGCGCCTGCACCGCCAGCTGCGGCGAATCGCCCATCTGCTGATTCATGGTGTCGAGGGCCTGGCGCAACTTCTGCGGGTCGATCCGCTCGATCCGTTCGAACGATGCCTTGTACTGCGGGTCCTGGATCACCTTGCTCAGGTTGTAGGGCACGCTGGTGTGGTCGAGCTCGATCCGGTTGTCCGGCAGTCCTTTTCCATTGCCGGGAACGAGATCGACATGCAACCGCCCCAGGATGGTCGACATCTTGATCGCCGCGCGCGCGTCCGGGCCCAGTCGCAGATCGCGGCGCACCTTCAGGTCCGCGACCACCTTGGCGCCGTCGAGCCGCACCGCCCGCACCGCGCCCACCTCGATCCCCGAGACGTCGACGGTCGCTCCGGCGCGCAGCCCCGCGGCCTGTGCGAATTCGGCGTGAATCGTCTTGTCCCCCAACCGCGCCTGGGTCAGCGCGCTGGAGCCGAGCAGCAGGATCAGCACGGTCGCCGAGGCGATCAGGCCGAGCCGCAGATACCGGTTGCGCAGGAAACCGAACACTCTCGGCAACCTCGGTCGCGAGAACCTCGCCATCATCGGCACACCTCCGAATGCGCGTTGCCACCGATCTGGGAGAACAGGCCCGGCGGCAGCAGCACGCCCCACAGCGAGACGTCGAGACCGCAGAAGTAGGCGTTGCCGTAGGCGCCGTAGCTGGAGAACTGGGCCACCCGGTTCAGCACGTTCGGCAGTTGCACCGCCGCCCGGTCCAGCGCCGCGCCGTTGAGCAGCAGCAGCGCCACGCCGGTGGTGGCCTTGTTCTGTGCGGCCGCGATACCGGGTTTGACCTGGGCGACCAACCCGACCAGCGCATCGGTCGAGGTGGCGACCTGGTCGACCGACGACTTCAACGCCTCACCCTGGGCGTAGAGCCCGTCCATCAGCGAACGGGTCTGGGTGATCAGGGTTTCCAGCTCGTTGCTGCGATGCGCTAGGCCCGCCATCACACTGCTGAGGTTGGAGACCACATCGCCGAGGATCTTGTCGCGCTGGCCGAAGGTTCCGGCCAGCTGCGCGGCCTGGGTGATCAAGGTGCTCAGCGAGACCTGGTTGCCTTGCAGCGCCTGAATCAGCGTCTCGGACAGCGAATTCACCTGATCCGGCTGCAGCACCGAGAACAGGGGTTCGAAGCCGGACAGCAAGGCCGACACATCGAACGACGGCTCGGTGTGCTCGAGCGGAATGCGCCCGCCCGCCGGCAACTGCCGGCCCGCGTCCTTACCCGGCGCCAGCGCGACGTAGCGCTGACCGATCAGATTCTGGTACCGCACCATGGCCTTGGTCGTGGTGGTCAGATGTTGATTGCTCCGGATGCTGAACTCCACCCCGGCCTTGTAGTCGCCGACGAAGTCGATCTTGTCCACCCGGCCGACCCGCACTCCGGCCATCCGCACGTCGTCCCCGACGCGCAGTCCGAGCACATCGGAGAAGACGGCCGAATATCGAGTGGTCGAGCCCGGCACCGTGCGTTGCAGCGTGCCGTAGATGGTGGAGGTCAGCGCGATCGCGATCACCGCGAAGATTCCGAAACCGATCAGTGCCTTCGTCGATTTCATTGCGTCACATCGCCTTCCGGCATCTCGCCGACGGTCAGATAGCCACCGGCGAGCACCGGCCCCAGCAGCAGGAGCTGCGCCAGATTCGGCGGACCCCCCACCACCGCGGCGACCGCGGCGGGTCCACGCAGCGCGGCGGGACGGGTGGCCGCCGGATCAGCGGGCGTGGCCTGGTAGGCGGCCGGTGCGGTGACGCCGGGGATCAGCGGCAGACTCGGCAGACCGGGCAGCGCCGGAACTCCGGGCAGAACCGGCAGACCGGGGATCAGCGGCTGCTGCGCGGGCGCGGTCGGCACCACGGCCGCCGGCGTCGGCCGAGGCCCGGCCGCGTCGAGCCAGCGGGGTAGTTGCTGCGGTGGATAGTTCTGGGGCGGCGCCACATTCGGCACCGTCGCCCCACCGCAGCGCGGGCCGTACTCGTCACCATAGTGCGGGCAGTCCTGCGCGGTGTACTGCTGGAACGGTGTGAGCGAGGCGTCCATCGCCCACACCATCTGGTGTTTGGGGCCCCAGTGGAACGTGGTCTTCAAACGCTGCAACGCCGTATTGAGGTTGGCGGCGGTGAACGGAATGGCCTCGGGATCCTTGGCCAGACCGCCGAACAGATCGTCCAGACCGGCGACGAGGAATTTTCCCGAATCCGGATTGCGCGCGAACAGGTGGTTGACCGAATCGACGGCGCCGCCCGCATTCGTCAGCAGCGCAACGAGATTCGAGCGCCGCTCGGTGAGGGTGCGAGCCGTCGTCACCGAATCCGACAGCACTCCCACCAATTCCGGTGCCGACTGGCTCAGCGCGGTGGCAGCCCGGCCCAGATCACCCAGCAGGTCGCCGATATCGGGAATGTCGTGCACCTGGGTGAGCCAGGTATCGAGCCGCTCCACGGTCGAACCCGGCACCCGCGCCGAGGGTTCCAGCGCCGCGGACAGCGTCGCCAGCACCCGGCCGAGCTTCTCCGGCTGGATATTGCTCAGCACATTGCGCAGCACGTTGAGCGTGGTCTGCAATTGGATGGTCGCGGTGCCGGTGTCCTGGGAAATGGTCGAGCCGGAATGCAGTTTCGCGGTGTCGGGCCCGTTGTCGACCAATTCGATCGCGGTCACGCCGAACAGGTTGTTGGGGATGACACGGGCGGTGACGTTGGCCGGAATCGCATCGGCGACATGCGGTTTCAACGCGATATCGGCGCGCTGCCGCTCCCCTTTCGCCACCACCTCCACCGAATCGACGGTGCCGACGACCATGCCGCGGAATTTCACGTCGGCATGTTTGGGCAGGCCGTCTCCGGTACTGGTCAGCACGGCGTGGACGGGCACCTTCTCGGTGAAGCGACCGGTGTAGCGCAACGCCAGCAGATACAGCAGCGCGGCCACCACGAGCAGCATCGCGATACCGGCCAGCGTGAGCTGGCGAGCGGTCGCACCGCGGCCACTGGGATCGAGAATCACGAACGACACCTATCCTGAGATCCGGAATCCGGGGTCGATGCCCCAAATCGCCAGGGTGAGAAAGAGATTCGCGAAAACCATCACGACGATCACCATCTTGATCGCCCGCCCGGCCGCGACCCCGACGCCCTCCGGGCCGCCGCTGGCGACATAGCCGTAGTAGCACTGGATGAAGGTCGCGAGCAGCGTGAAGATCACGACCTTCAGCAGCGAATAGAAGACGTCCGGCCCGATCAGGAACTGGAAGAAGTAGTGGTCGTAGGTCCCCGCGGTAGTGCCGCCGAGGAACAGCACCGTCAGTTTAGTGGTCAGGTAGGCGGCGGCCAGACCCACGCTGTAGAGCGGCACGATCGTCACCGTCGCGGCAATCATCCGGGTGCTGACCAGGTACGGCAGCGGCCGGATCGCGCACGATTCCAGCGCGTCGATCTCCTCGGAGATGCGCATCGAGCCCAGCTGCGCGGTGAACCGGCAACCGGATTGGATCGCGAAGGCCAGGGTCGCCAGGATGGGCGCCAACTCCCGGGTGGTCGCGAATCCGGCGATGGCGCCGGTCAACGGACTCATGGTCAGGAGGTTCAACGCCGTGAAGGACTCCATTCCGACGATGATGCCGCCGAACGAGCACAGGATGAACACCACGCCGATGGTGCCGCCACCCACGATCAGCGACCCGTTACCCCAGCTCACATCCGCGGTCAGCCGGGCAAGTTCCTTCCGATAGTGCTTGACCACGAACGGAATCGCGGCCACCGCCTGGAAGAAGGTGATGGTCTGATGCCCGAGACGCTGGTTCGCGTGCACCGGTGCGAGCGCGGCGTTTCCGACGGCCCGCAGCGGCCGGGCTACGGGCGGGGTGTAGGAGCTGGCCATCTCACGCGACCTTCGTCGGGAGCAAGGTATTCGACAGCTGAGTCAGAATGATGTTGGTGGCGAACAACATCAACGCGGAGCTGACCACCGCGGAGTTCACCGAATTCGCGACTCCGGCCGGGCCGCCGCTGGTGTGCAGGCCCACATCGCAGGCGATGATCGCCGTCAGCGCGCCGAAGATCGCGGCCTTGGTCAAGGCGATCAACAGGTCGCTGGCCACCGCGAACGACGCGAACGATCCGATGAAGGATCCGGGGGTACCGGACTGCGCGTACACATTGAACATGTACGCCGTCGCGAATCCGACGAAAACAATGAAGCCGCACAGCAATACGCTCACCAGCACCGCCGCGGCCAGGCGGGGGGCGACCAGCCGACGCACCGGATCGACACCCATCACCCGCATGGCGTCGATCTCCTCGCGGATCGTCCGGGAGCCGAGATCGGCGCAGATCGCCGAACCCACCGCACCGGCGATCATCAGCGCGGAGACCAGCGGCGCGCCCTGCCGGATGATTCCCAGTGCGGCAACGGAACCGATGAACGTCGTCGCGCCGACCTGGTTCACCAGGGCACCGACTTCGATGGACACCACGACGGCGATGGGAATGGCCACGAACACGGTCGGCGCGGCCGAGACGTTGGCCATGAAGGCGCACTGTTTGATGAATTCCTGGTACGGAAACCGGCGCTTGATCATCGCGACGAAGAGCTGAACGAATGCCTCCCGCCCCAGCGCGACCTGCCGGCCGAGGGTCTCCAGCGAGCGTTGCGGATGCCGGCGCCAGAGGCCGCCGGCCGCATCGACAAGTCGCTGCAGCTCACCCTCGTCGGCGGTCCGCCAGGGCGGAACCGGCGGGTCCGGCCGATCGGAGGCTCGGGTCGACGTCACAGCGGTCGTTCCTTTCTCACGCTCACCGCTTGTCGCAGACAGCGGCAACCAGGCCGCCGGGCGTTGAGCGTGTGAAGTGTTACACACCATTTCGGTGCGACACAAGATAGTAAGTTATCGACTGTTCTCGAATCGGATAATCCGACAGGATGCGACAAAAGTACGGTCCAGACCCTGGAACCGACGCGGCAAGTTACGGAATATTCCGCGCTTGTGCAGCCGTCACCCGGATCATCCCGGGAGGTTCTCCAAGTAGTGCTGCAGCAGCACGAGCAACGCCCCCAGGAGTGCGATCCCGGCGCCCACGGCACACAGCACCGCGACCCACAGGCCGAATCGGAGAACGGGATTGACCTTGATTCGCCCACCGAGGATCTTGACTCCGATCACCACGATGTCGATGAGCCACACCAGCGCCATCATGACTAGGTCATGCAGACGTTCGAGAAGGTGAGCACGGGCCAGCACACGATTGATCCCAGGAACGAGATGATCACGTCGATGCCGTGCATCTGCTTCAGGTGCGAGGTGTGCGTCAGGGTCCAGATGACCCCGATGATGCCGTACGGCACGGCGAGGATGATGAGTGTCCCGAGGAATTCGGACACCTTCATCTCGTAGCTCAGAAGCCGATCGAGTCGCTTCAGCATTGCGACACAGGTCCTTTCACCCATCGGCCGGACATCCGGTGCCCGCACCTCCCGCACACACCGGATGCGGGCACCCTTGCCCGTCGGCCGCGGCGCCCGGTCATCTGCGGGGCCGCGAGAGCGTATGTTACTCCAAATTCACAGTTTTGGAAGCCGTAGCTCCGGACCTTTCAGACGACGGATATTCGGTGCTCATACGGACTATGGTTTGCTCTTGGACTTGTCACAAAGCACGCAGAAGTTATGATAAATTCATGCCAAATGCAGCGCTCACGACTTAGCATGGAACGGTGTCGTCGACCGTGGAACGGTCCCCATGCGGCGTGACCAGGACGGACTCGGCACGACCGTTGCATGAGCCCGGCGGTACCGCAGGGGGATCACCGGTCTCGGCAGCGGATCCACCGGGACACGGCCGGCTCGATTGTCGGTCACCGGCACCGCCGCGTCCGCCGAATCGAAGGATCACCGTGCACAGCGAAATCCCCCAGCCGAGCGGCGTATCCGGACGGCGCAGCATCGCCGCTGTCCGATCGCGCGAGATTCTCAACTACTTCGGCAAATGCCAAGCCTGCGGCTACCCGGCGCAGGCCGTCCTGCGGACCACGCTCTACAGCGACGGCACCATCACCGACGCGGTCATCGCGACCTGCGCCTCGCCGTGCGGGTGGTCCGGCACGGCAGCGCCCACGGTGATGACGGTGCGCACCGAACTATGACGTCGAACGCTCTGAGCGCCAATGTATTTCGCTCGTCAGCATGCCGGCGGTGCCACCCACCGCAGGGCCGCGGCCGGGCAGAGTTTGATCGCCTCGGTGGCGAGCGCGGGGTCCGGTTCGGCGGCGCCGAGCACGGGGTAGCCCCAGTCGTCCAGGACGATCTGCTCCGGCAGGATGTGGGCGCAGATACCGTGGCCGGTGCACGCGATCCGATCGATCGCCAGCGCGCCGGAGGTGGGCCGTGCGATGCCGAGGGCCCGAGCTGTGAGGGACACGATTCATCCTTGTCGTGCGGTCGGAAAACGTTTGCTACCAATACTTTCGACGAGTAACGAGCTACCGAAGACGTCCAAGGCGGAGGCCAGGAACCGGGCCACTCCGTCGGGAAAGCGGCACGCACCTCGCCCCGGAACACGGGGGAGCCTACGGAGGAGCCGCTCGGCGGTGTCGGCCGGAGCTCGCCGGTCCAGCAGGTCGATCAGATCGTCACGCAGGGCGGGCAATCCGAACATGCACGGGCCGCACTGGCCGGCCGATTCACCCGCCGCATAGGTCAGCGCGGACAGCACCATCTGCCATGGATCGCTGCCCGCGGCGACGACACGAAATACGCCGACGCCGGTTCCGATTCCGAACGGCGCCAGCGCATTTCGCGACCACAGCGTATGACGCGCCTCGGCGGGCAGGAACCCACCGCTCAAACCGTTCACCCACAGGGCCTGCGGGCCGACGGTGAGACCGCCCGCCCGATCGAAAATTTCGGACAGGGGCAGGCCCGCCTCCGCGCCGTGCACACCCGGATTGCGGACGCCGTCGGCAACTGTCACCAGCCGCGGGCCGGGCTCGTCGGGCGTTCCGTAGGAGCGGAACCAGCCCGGACCGTACTCGGCGATCTGCTGAATCCGCCATACGGTTTCGACGTTGAGCACCAAGGTCGGCGCCAGCCGCCGCCCCCGCGGGTCCCGGCCGCCGACGGTGATGGGTTCGAACCGCATCACCGGTCGCGCCGGACCACCGTGCGCCAGCCGGACCAGCGCCGACTCCTCCGACGACACGTATCGCCGTGGTACCGCGAGCGTGTCCACGCCGGCCGCGTCCAGGAGGGCGAGCGTCTCGGAGCCGCGATGCGCGGCCACCCGCACCCGCTGCGCCGTTATTCGCCGGGCGCCGTCGAGCACTTCGGGGAGATGGTGCGCGACGACCCATGCGTCCTTGGACGAATCCATCTCTCCGTCACAGGCATTGACGATCAACTCGGCCCGGTGGCGGGCCGCGAGTTCGAGTTTGGCGGCGGTGGGAAAGTTCGCGCCGCCGCGGCCGCGCAACCCCGCGGCCCTCAGCAGGTCCGCCGGCCCGGTCATGTCCACTCCTGAGAAGCGATGTCGGAGCGGCGATGCCGCTGTGCGTCGGGAACGGCCCACCGCCAGACGGCACCGACCGCCAGCGCCGCACCGCAGCCCACGGTGACGGCGAGCAGCGCCGGATCCGCGGCCGAGGACATCGTCACTCCGTGTACCACCGCCAGCGGCGCCATCGCGTACGCGAGCAGGTGCACCGCACGCCACATCCGAGTCGGCAACCGGTGGCGCAGCAGCGATGTCGCGACGACCGCCAGGACGATGTCCACGGCGAGGGTTCCCAGCGCGACCCACTGCCGCTCGTAACCGGCCGTGAACGGCACCACCGTCGACAGCCATCCGAGATCGACATACGTATCGACCGCCGCGGTGCCGATATGCGCGGCCAGGAAGACGATCAGGCCCAGGGCGAGCGTGCGATGCAGTCCCATCGCCACGGCCGATACGGCGAGCCGGGGCCGCACCCGCGCGGCCGTGAACATCCCGAGCAACGCCACGACAGTCAGCAGTACGAGAGTGACCACGCCGGCGGCGCGCGAGACGTACCACAGCCACGGACTGGTCATGACACGTGCCGCTTCCGCGCCGCGGTCGGGGCGGGCCAGCCCGGAGTCGTCACCACCTCGTGGTCGACCGTCATCAGGCTGGCGGGCACGCCGCGATCGGTCAGCCAGCGCGGCGCCTGATCGTCGAGAACGATCGCGGCCGTCGACGCCGCATTGGCCTGCACCGCATCGGGTCCCGCGCAGGTGACCTGCGCCCACCGCGTCCGGGCGGAGCGTCCGGTGCGCGGATCGATGATGTGATGGCGGCGTACGCCGCCGCGCATCCACGTGCGCAGCCGCGTCGACGACGTCGCGAACGCCTGCCCGGTCGAGGTGACGACCTGCACCACGACGTCGTTCCAATCCTTCACCCCGATGGACCACCCGTACTGCGGGACGGCGCCCGCGACGGCGATGTCACCGCCCAGATTCACCAGATATCCACCCGGTCCGGTCGCGGCCAGCTCGGCGGCGATCGTGTCCGCCGCCCACGCCTTCGCACTCGCGCCCAGATCCAGTGCGGTTCCCGCGGGCAACGTCACCTCCCACCGCTGCTCGTCGAAGATCATGTGCCGCAACGGAACCGAGCTCGGATCACATGCGGCCGGGCCCACGTCACCGCGGGCGCGCACCACATCCAGATCGTCGTCGTAGCCACAGGCGATCAGCGCGGCCCCCAGGGAGGCCGAGACCAACCCCGAGGTCAGGCGCTGGGTACGCATCGCCGCCCGCAGGCACGACCCGAGGGTCGGGCCGACCGGGATGCGCAGCTGCTCCGACCGGCCCCGGCGAGCCGCGTCGGCGCTGCGCGAGTTGATCACGGCGAGTTCGGAATCCGCGCGAAAGCGCGAGGCGGCACGATCGAGTTCGTCCAGTCGCGCGCGGACCAGGCCGACCGCGCGCGCCAGCTCCCGGGTATCGGTGCAAACCACCACGACCGATGTTCCGATCGCCGGAAACGTCTCCGAGGCCGCCACCGCGCCTCGCCCGGTGCTCATGACCCGGCGGTGTGCTCGTGCGGATCGCTGTCGGAATGCTGCACCGGCGGCGTGGGCGTCCACTCCCCCGGCCGGCCGCTTTCCGGTTGCGGCGCAGGAGAAGTCGGCGCCGAGACCGGATCGGCCGTCCGCACGTCCACGGGCACCCGTTCCACGGTTCCCGCGGGTTTCGCCGCATGGCCGATGGTGCCGCCCTGCACCGCCAGTTCCACGGCGAGTCCACCGACGGCGACCGTCGCGGCGACGAATATTCCGGTTGCGCCGCGCCGGATACGCGAGAGATTCGGATTCGTTGTCATCTCTGTTCCACCTTCGCCTCCGGTATCGCTTGTCGCCCGCGAAGTCGGCGAATCACCTGTTGGTCTGCGGGATCTCGATGCTGAGCGGCATCCGCAGTTCGGCCATGTACCACAGCACGAACTGCCGCAGGAATTCGTCGAACAGCCAGGTCGCGTCCGCGGTCGGCGGGATCACGCCCATCACGCCCTCGCGCACGGCGACGAACGGGCCCCAACTGAACTTCAGCAGCGGATCCCACACCGGTTCCCGCGCGATCCGCAGATCGTCGGCGATCTTGTCGCCCAGGATGAATCGGGTGAACGCGCCCAGAATCGGCTTGCTGAGCAGCGTCAGATCGAGGTCGAAGCCCAGGTCCATGAGGTTGTGCGCGAGCTCGATCCCCTCCGGCGTCGCTTCGATGATCGGGTCCAGTTGCTGCTTGGCCTGAGCATCGGCCTGCTCCCACGTCGCGGGAATGTATTCGTCGCGAATGCCGAGGAAGTGGCCGGCGAGCTGCCAGGTATGCAGATAGCCCTCCGATTCGACCTGCGGAATTTGCAGATTCCAGGCCCGGAAGGTCCGCATGATGGTCGTGGCGAGGCTGTGCCAGGTGACCATCTTGTCGTCCTGGCTGATCGGGATATGTTCGGTCGGCCAATGCGGCGACTGCGGCAGCAGATGCCGGACCGCGGCATGAATGATACGAGTCTTGACGCAGGTCACGATCATTTCGCCGCCCGGCTGGTAGGCGTTGACCGTGCCGATGTCGTAGCCGAATTTCGCGGTCTTGGCGATGCGGTCCTTCAGATGCGAGCCGCCCCGCGAGTAGTACACCGCGCGCGCCTCGTGCGGAATGACGTTCGCCATCATGCCGCTGGCGAAGGCGTAGAGCACGCCCAGATAGGTTCCCCGCTTCTTGTTGAATTCGAAGCCGGCCGCCATCTTGGCCTCGTCCGCCCACGACGGCAGCTGCCGCGCGTGCTCCATGAAGTCGCGCATATTCTTCGGCAAGCCGTCGGGGATGGGCTGCTCGTTGCGCACCCAGGTGCGGAGCAGATTGTTGATCCGCGGGATGTCCTCGTGGTCCATGACGTCGGCGATCACCGGATCGGCCTCCGGGTCCCACATCGTCAGCGGGTCCGCCCCGCCGCCGCTGCCGACCACGGAACCGCTCGGCGACCACGTCCACGGATCCGCGCGCGCCGTTCGCGCGCCGAGTGCGAGCGCCCCCGCCGCACCGAGTAATCCACCGCCTGCTCGCAGGGCGTCGCGCCTGCTGAGACCCAGTCCGTCCATGCTATTGTCCCTCTTCATTGAGAAGCAGATACAGAGATACAAACTCTGTATCTGAGTATCTTGATGAGACCACACCGTGGCCGCGATCACAAGAAGTTGTCAGGATTTTCGAAACGAAGCGCGTGAGAGGACACCGTGAAGTTGGGATCACCGCCCTCGAAGGGTTCAGGAAACGGCACGTCACCACTCGAACGCGCCTATACGGATGCGGTCGACCAGGTCGACGAGGGCGACGACATCCGCGCGCGCATCCTCGACGCGGCGGTCGAACAGTTCGGTGCCCTCGGCGTTCGCCGCTCGACGATGGATGACGTGGCCCGGCGGGCGAACGTTTCCCGCATCACCGTCTACCGTCGTTTCGCGACGAAGGACGCCCTGGTCGAGCAGGTGATCGTGCGCGAGTATCGGCGCTGGTTCGACCGGTTCCTGGTCGACATCCGGCACGCGCGCACCGCCGCCGACCGGGTCGTCCTCGGTTTCGTCAGTTCATTGCGGGCGATCCGCGAGAACCCGATCATCGGTGGCCTGCTCGCCGCCGAACCCGACATGCTGCTCGGATCCATGATCGGCGATCAGGGCCACACCGTCGCCATGGTGCGCCGGTTCGTGGCCGACCAGCTCCGCCGCGAGCAGCGCGCCGGCCACGTGGCGCGGGAGGTCGACGTCGATCTGGTGGCGGAGTTGATGGTCCGGATCTCCGCCTCCTATCTCGCGCTTCCCAGCCAGGTCATCGATCTCGACGACGACGAGCAGGTGGCGGCCCTGGCCCGGCACTTTCTCGTGCCGATGCTCGAGCCGCCGCGCGACTCCGGCGCGGATGCGCCCGCTACTGGGCGCTGATCCCCGCGGACCCGAGATCGAGCTGATTGAGCAGATTCTGAATCAGGACATAGGGGTTCATCGTCGAAGCCTCCGTCTCCACGGTGAGCGGGCGGCTGCCGCGAGCAGTGCGGGCCCAACGGTCGGGCCCACCTCTTGGCAGCTCAGAATATTGATTAACATACATAACTAAGTGCAGGGCTGTCTACAGTTTCGACGAAGAATGGCGAGCAACTTAGTGGCGGCACAGAAGCCATGGGCCGGGAGTCGAGAACCGGTCCGGCACAGCAGGTGAGCGACCGCCATCGCGCGCCCCGGAGCCGGCCGAGCAACCAATGCGCGACCGCGCAATCGGGGGCGACGTCAACGGCACATAGAGAGAGGGGCATCGCAGGGCGAGAACGGAACCGGCCGATGCCCCGGAGGATTCAGCACCCGGAAACGACTGTGGGCCAGGATGGAAATTCCATCCTGGCCCACAGATGAGTGGAGCTAAGGGGACTCGAACCCCTGACCCCCACACTGCCAGTGTGGTGCGCTACCAGCTGCGCCATAGCCCCAGGTTTTCGCACCTCGGGGGTGTTCCCCGCGTGCTTGAAAGAAGTTACACCACCTGGACTCGGCGTACCAAATCGCCTGCGTACAGGGGTGGTGGAACACACGTTCGAACGATAGACTCGAACACATGTTCGATGGCAGAGAGCTTCAGGCGATGAGCGACGAGGGGCTGGTCGATGCGCTGCGACGGGCACATGGGGCGGCGGCATTCGCACAGGCGGCGGAGGTGCGGGCGGTGCGCGAGTTGTATCGGCGGCATCGCGCCGGCAACGCCGCGCCCGGACCGGGCGGGGTGCGGGCGGGAGAGTTCGCCGCCGCGGAGGTCTCGACGGCGGTACAGATATCCGAGCAGGTCGCGGCCGCACTGATCGATATCGGGCTGGCGCTGGACACCTTGCCGCATACCCGGGAGGCGTTCGGATCGGGCCGCATCGATCTGTCGCGGGTGCAGGTGATCGTCGACAACGTCCGCGGACTGTCCAGCGATCTACTCGCCGATGTGGAAGTTCCGCTGGTCGAGGCCGCGGCACGAACCACACCGGCCCGGCTGCGGCAGACCGCACGTCGCTGGTTGAGCCGGGTGGACGGCCCCGGCGAGCAGCGCCGGCGGGAACAGCGCGAGGACTGCCGCGATATCCGCCTGACCGCGGTCCAGGACGGCGCGGCGGTCGTGGCGGGGCTGCTGCCCGCGGACGGGGCCCAAACGGTCGCGATGCGACTGCGGGACATGGCATACGAGGTCTGCTCCGAGGACCCGCGCACCATGCCGCAACGCCGCGCGGACGCACTCGTCGCCCTCGCCGAGGGCGCGGAGCGACTCGATTGCGCCTGCGGACGGGGAAAGCGCTGCACCGCAACAGGTTCTGAATCATCCGCATCGAATGTCCCACGCAGGTCCGGGCGAGCCCGGACTCGCCGCCCGCTGATCCAGGTCGGTGTCAGCGCCGAAGCCCTGAGCGGGGAGAGCGAGGAGCCCGCCTATCTGGCGGGCTACGGGCCGATCGACGCGGAACTTGCTCGGCGGATCGCCGAACGGGGTGAATCGGTCACCATCGCCGAATCCGCCCTCCGAATCGACGGACTGTGCGCGTTCCCGGGCTGCGTAATGCCCGCGGTGGCAACCGATATGCCCGTGCCGGAGGGGAGCACGGGCACTACCGATGTGGATCGGTCCGGCGATACCGTCCACGGCTCGAGACATCGGCGTGGCGCCCCCGGACGGTTCACGTTGTGTCCCCATCATTCCCGCTTGGCGCTGCTCACCGTGCAGCACAAGACTCGCTGGGAGGTGCGGCGGCTCGATGCGGACCGGCTGCGGTGGACGAGCCCGACCGGGGATGTGCACACCACGGTCGACGAGATAGGCCGTTATCTGTTTCCGCACCGGGATTCCGAAACGCCCGTCGTCGGTTCCGGCCCGGTCACCACATCCGTCGCAGCAGCGCCTGTTTCGACACTCGACCCGGGCTACCCGATCGGAGAACACGCTCTGGTGCATCGACGACTCGCGGAGGGCACTCCGGAGGACTGTCTCCTGTCCGGTGAAAGCTACCGCCGCTGAACAATTTTCGTTCCACTACTACTGCCCACCCCAGTGATCGGAGGACACCGCGAACACCATGACTTGCCAGGATCGTCCACCCGCGCCGACCGTTATCGACGCCGGTGTGGAACGGGAACGGATCGCCGCGCTCGAGAAGTTGCGGCTCCGGCTGGAATCCGAACTCGACCGGACGGCCGCGGGCGCCGGATATGCCGCCATGGCGGGACAATTGCGTGACACCGTGAACGCGATCGCGGACGCCCGCAATCGCATCTACGAGGTGCTGCTCGGCGACGACGAAATCTGTTGAACGCCGGCTCTACGACTCCGGCCCGGGCGGTTGGGGATACCGTCCGGGCCGGGACCTCGACCAGCGCGACATCGCCGCGCGACTGCGATCAGCTCACGAGCTTGGTGACCCAATCCGAATTTTCCACATCGACATTCTTACCGCCGTCGAGCACGGTGGGTGTCTGCACCTGACCGACCGCATCCTTTAACGCCGCCAGCGACGACTGGGCGTGGTTGCGCGCGGAATCCACCCGGTCGCCCTTGGCGATACAGGACTGCACCTCCGCTGACGCACCGGAATCCTTGGCGATCGCGGCCAATTCATCGTTGGTCAGATTGCCGCCGTCCTCACTGGGCTGCTTCGTGGTGAACAGCGCCATGTGGAACTTCGAAAACACCGGTCCGTCACCGGCATCGGCCACACATTCGCTCGCGGCCACCGCGCGGGTCGAATAGTCCTTACTGCTGGACTTGGGATCCAGGAAGTTCACGAACCGATAGCGCACCGCGAGCTTTCCCTGGTCGATCGCTTTGGCGATCTGCTGTCCGTAGTAATGCTCGAGCGCCCCGCAGGACGGGCACATCGGATCCTCGAACATATCGATGGTCTTCGCGGCCGAGGTCTTACCGAGCACTATCGCGCCGTCGGAATCCAGTAGTGCCTGGACCGCCGGATCGTGCGCGGCGCCGTAACCGTCCTCCTGCACCGTCAGACCATGGTCGCTGTTCCAGCGCACGACGAGCACCACGATCACCGCGACCACGACCAGAGCCACCGCACCCAGTGCGTAGGTGGTGCGGTTCGACATCGGTCGCGGGGTGTATTTCGAATCCGAGGAATTCACGGCGTCCACTCTGCCAAAACCGGTCCATCGCCGGAATCCGGCCGTCAGATTTCCCGGCAACCGGATTTCACCCGCCTACGCCCACGGTTCCTCCGCCTCGCTCGCTGGCACGCCGACCAGCCCGTAGAGGACCAATTCCTCGAGCGACCGGGCGAAACCCTCCGTATCGTCGATATCCCGGATACACATGGCGAACAAGGCGGCACCGGCGATCATGTCCAGCACCGTGTCGGAGTCGATTCCGCCACGCACGGCCCCGGAATCGAGATACCGCGCGAGTTCGCGCCGGGTCGGCGTATCCAGTCGTGCCGAAAGTTTCTGGTACAGACCGGAATCCGCTCGCATCTCGGTCATCAACCCGGGCATCGCCTCGCGCGCGGGCCGGGCCCCGAAGAGATGAATCGTGCCCCGGATAACCGTGCGGATCTCCTCGATCAGATCGCTCGCCTCGTCCTCGCCGCCCACATCCGGAAAGACCGCTCGCGCGATCAGATGCGCCTTCGACGGCCAGCGCCGGTAGATGGCGGGCCGGCTCACCCCGGCCCGGGTGGCGATCGCATCGATCGAGACGGCGGCATAGCCGCGTTCCACCAGCAGCTCGCGTGCGGCCTCGAGGACCGCTCGATCCACCTCCGGATCGCGATGCGGACCGAGTCGATGGCGAGCGTTCACGACACAACCGTCCTTGTCAGCGCGAGCGTCAGTCGTTACAGTCTGTCACATCTGAGTCGTTACATTCTGTAACTGCTGAATCCGAGGAGAAGTCGTGTCCACTACCGACCAGCCGATCGCCACCGCGGATATCTACCGGCCACTCCCCCTGCTCGAGGGCAAGGTCGTCGTGCTGTCGGGTGTCGGCCCGGGCCTGGGCCGCGCGCTGGGCGCCGAGGCCGCCCGGATGGGCGCGGATCTGGTGCTGGTCAGCCGCACCGAACGCCGGCTGGAGAAGATGGCCGAGGTGGTGCGGTCCCACGGCCGCAAGGCACTGGTGGTGCCCACCGACATCACCGACGAGGAGCAGCGGCGGGCGCTGGTGGACCGCGCCCTCGCCGAATTCGGCCGGGTGGACTGCCTGATCAACAACGCCTTCGCGATCCCGCCGATGGAACCGATCACCGGCATCGAACTGGACGCCTTGCGGACCGCGAACGAAACCAATGTCTTTGCGCCACTGCGGCTTTCGACGCTGTTCGCCGATGCGCTGGCCGCGACAAGCGGCTCGATCATCATGCTCAATTCCTGTGTGAGCTTCGATTCCGAGCCGATCTACGCCGGCTACAAGCTGTCGAAAGGCACACTCGCTCATTTGGCCTCGTCGCTGGCGACCGAATTGGGCCCGCGCGGTATCCGGGTCAACAGTGTCGCGCCCTCCTACATCTACGAGGACGTGAACAAGGCCTACTTCGACTGGCTCGCCGCCCAGGACGGCGTCACCCACGAGGAGATCTACCGGCGCAAGGCCGAGCCGACCGACCTCAAACGCCTCGCCTCCCCCGAAGAGGTGGCCCGCGCCGCCCTGTTCCTGGCCACCGACCTCGCCTCCGCCGTGACGGGCCAGATTCTCACCGTCGACTGCGGCGAATACCACAACTGAAATACTCACGGCTGCAAGGAGTTCCGGTGACCGACGCGAAGAAGCGAATCGTCCTCTGGGGTACCGGTGTGGTGGGCTCCATAGTGCTCGCCGAGATCATCCGCCATCCGCTCTTCGAACTCGTAGGCGTCGGCGTCAGCAACGCGGACAAGGTCGGGCGCGACGCCGGACTGCTGTGCGGGGGTGGTGAAACCGGCATCCGGGCCACGGATTCGGTGGAGGAGCTGATCGCGCTGCGCCCGGATGCGTTGGTGCATTACGGGCCGACCGCCCAGTTCGCCGACGAGAACATCCGGGTCATCGGATCGTTCCTGCGGGCGGGAATCGACGTGTGCTCCACCGCGATGACACCGTGGGTGTGGCCGGATATGGCGCAGACCCCCGCCGCCTGGCGCGATCCGATCACCGAGGCCTGCGCGGCGGGCGGCGCGTCCTGCTTCACCACCGGTATCGATCCCGGCTTCGCCAACGACCTGTTCCCGATGACTCTGCTGGGCCTGTGTGGCGAGGTGGAGTCGGTACGCGCCTCGGAGTTACTCGACTACACCGCCTACGAAGGCGATTACGAGGTCGAGATGGGCATCGGGCGGCCGCCGGAATTCCAGGCCATGCTGGAGATTCCCGATCTGCTGATCATGGCGTGGGGCGCCACCGTGCCGATGATCGCGACCGCCGTGGGCATCGAACTCGACGCCGTCACCACCACGTGGGAGAAATGGGTGACGCCGGTGGATCGCCCGTCCGCGAAGGGCGTCGTCGCGGCGGGCAACGTCGCCGCCATCCGGTTCACCATCAACGGCGTCTACCACGGCCGCGAGGTCATCACCCTCGAACACGTCAACCGCATCGGCACCGACGCGGCTCCCGACTGGCCCGCCGGCACGAAGGACGATGTGTATCGGGTCGATATCGTCGGCTCGCCGTCCATTTCTCAGGAGACGTCCTTCCGGTTCACCGACGGATCCGGGCGCACGCCCGCCGTGGCGGGATGTCTCGCCACCGGAATGCGTGCCCTGAATGCCGTCCCCGCGGTCAACGCCCTGCCACCCGGCTGGGTGACGCCGCTCGACCTGCCTCTCGTTCCGGGAGTCGGCACCATCCGCTGACCTGCCGAAAGACGCTCTCCCTCAGCATCTTTCACAGCACAGCACCGAACTCGCACCGGATGCCGCGTGGCCGCCGGCGCGAGTTCGGCGCCGATACAACACAATTCTCACTTCGCCGGCTGGCCCTTCGGGACGAAGGGCTCGTTGACGGTGGTGAAGTACTGGACGACCGAGGCGACGGCCACCGGGGCCGCGACCAGCAAGGCGCCGGCGAAGGCACCGACTCCCGCCCCCACGGCGATACCGGCCAAGCAGCCCGCCAGGGGGCCCGCGCCGAACAACGCCGCCAGAATCCCGGTGACGACGGCCCCGACCAGCGCTCCGCCCACACATCCGGCGATACCACCGATCGCGGTGCCGACCGCAGCGCCACCGGCCGCGGCGGTCGTAATCTGCAGTGCCGCACGGGAAAACGCCGCCTGCTCCCGCTCGTAGCGGGTGCGCCACGGCGCCTCGTCCTCGAAGGGCAGCGCGACCGGGGTCAGAGTGGCGGTGTGGTCACGAATCGACGCCTCCACCGGATAGTCGACGTCGTCGACGCGAATCGTCAGCGGGATTCCGGCCAGCACCACACCGGAGGCGGATCTGATCCGGAAGATCCCGTCCGAGACGTCCATCGAGCCGGAATCGGTGGTGATCTCCGCTGCGCCACCGGTATTCACGGCCCGGTAGTGCACAGCGTCGTCGGGCACCGTACCGCTCGGCGCCGCGGCATCCGACGGGACAGGACCGGCCGTGGCGTATGCGGACGAAGCGGTGACGGTCGCGATGGCGAGCGTGGTGGCGGCTATCCAGCGTTGAGCCCTCATCGGTTCTCCTCTCGAAACTCACCGTGGCACCGCGGAATTGCCGAACGAGGCCGACGGTGATGCGCAAACAACATGCATATGGAACATGTCACAGTGCATGGAGTCGCGGTCTCGGGCTCTCATTCAGCGGGACCCGGTCGATGCGAGCTATCTGCGGCACAGCGAGATTCAGCGCCCGCAGGTGGTGGGCGTCGGCTCGCCCGCCATCACCCGCGCCACGAAATCCTGGGCGTCGGCCAGAGACGCGGACACACTGCCGCGATGATCCTGGCCGGCGTAGACCCGGTAATCGACGTGCACTCCCCTGCCGCACAAGCTTTTCACCAGCGCGTCGGTCCCCGGTTGCGCGACCGCGGCATCGGCCGTGCCCTGCGCGATCAATGTCGGGACGGTCGGCGTCACGCGGCTGGGGTCCTGCGCGTCCAGATAGCGGGTCAGCGGTCCGACGTCCGCGTTCGGCGCGAAGACCTGGGCCGGCGGCACCGGTGGCACCGCGCGGATCTGGGCGAGGCATCCGGTCCGCGCGGCCGTGAGCAGCGGCGCGGCCTGTGGCGTCACCAATGCGTCCGGATCGATGGCCGGTTCGGCGGCATGGGCCCCCAGCAGAATCACCGGCAGGAAAGCCTCGGCGGCTTCGGCGCCGGGGCGATTCGATCGCAGGTAGTCGACGGTGCCGCTGAGCCCCACCCCGCCGGGCGCGATCGACACCGCACCCTTCAGCTCCAACTCGGGCGCCCGCTCGGCCCCGGCCTGCGCGGTGAACAAGGCCGCCTGTCCGCCCTGGCTGTGCCCGGCGACCACCCAGCGTTTCCCGATCGAGGGATCCAGCGCCCGGGCCGCGCGCACGATGTCGACGACCGTATCGGCCTCGCTCGTGCCGTTGATGTACGGATGCCCGCCGGGTGTACCGAGCCCCTCGTAGTCGGTCTGGACTACCGCGTAGCCCTTGGCGATCCAGGTGTCGAGGACCCGGTTCACCGGCCCCAGGTAATCGTGGTCCGGGCCGTCCGCGGTGTCGGCGGAAGGGGCACAGGTGTCGGCGTAACCGGTGGTGCCGTGCGCCCAGCTGAGCACCGGCCAGCCGTCCTTCGGCGGCGCTCCCGCGGGCACCGCGATGGTGCCCGACACCACGATCGGCTGCCCGTGCGCATCGTCGGAGACATAGGTGATCAGGCGAGTGCTCGCCGCGCCGGACAGAGCGGCGCCATTCGTCAGTGGCCGCGCGGTCAGCAACTGCCCCGCGCGCAGGGCGGCAGGGGCGGCCGGATCGGTATCGGACGCCCCGGAGCAGGCGGCGGCCAGCAATCCCACTGCCAGGGCACCGACGCCGATTCGAGCCGATTTACGCATGCGACGAGCCGGCACAATGATCTCCGATCTGTGGATCCCGTAGGTCGGCCACAGGATAGGGCGGTCGCGGCGAGCGAAAGCCGATGCTCCCGCCAGGTAGGACCGCGCGGCAGAGTGGCGGAAATCAGTCGACGGTCGCGGTGACCGGATGCCGCCGCAGCGGCTCTCGCACCACCGTCCATCCGGCCGCGGCCACCACCAGCAGCGCACCGGTCACCGCGAGCGCGAATCCGAACGATGCCCGCTGTGCCAGCCACCCGATCGCGATCGGGCCCACCACGGTGCCCAGATCGGCAGCCATCTGAAATCCGGCCAGCACCGGGCCGCCGCGCGCCCGCGGGCCGATCACATCGGCGACGGCGGCCTGCTGCGCGGGTGTGTACATTCCCGAGCCCAGACCGGCCACGAACGAGGCCCCCAGCAGCCACACCAGATTCGGCGCGAGCCCCAGCGCGATCGTGCCCGTCGCGCACACGAGGGTGCCGGCGATCAGGAAGGGTCTGCGCCCCCACCGATCCGACATCCGGCCGGAGGCGAACAGCACCGCCGCGTTTCCCGCGGCGAAAACCGTCAACGCCACCCCGGCCACTCCCGGGGACTCGCCGAGCACCTCCACCACCAGCAGCGGAACCAGCGCCATCCGCACCCCGAACACCGCCGCGCCGTTGGCGAAATTGGACCACAGCACCGCGCGGTACACCGGATCCGCCAGTGCGCGGCCGAAACTCACCACCGGCATGGGCTCCGCGCCCACCGGTTCGGCCAGCTGCGATCCGCGCAGCTTCCAGAACACCACCGCACTCGCCGCCAGCAGGGCCACCGCGTAGATCGCGAACGGGGCGCGCAATCCCAGCCCGCTCAGCGCACCGCCGAGCAGCGGACCGGCCAGCGAGCCGATCAGGAAACTGGTGGACCACAACCCCGAGACCCGCCCGCGTTCGCCGGGCGGCGACAACCGGATGACCAGCCCCAGCGAGGACACCGTGAACATGGTGGATCCGATTCCACCCAGCGAACGCAGCACGATCAGCTGCCAATAGGTCTGCGCCAGCGCGCACGCGCCCGTGGACAGGGCCACGATCAGCAGACCTGTCAGATACAGCGCGCGCTCACCGAATCGCTGGACCAGCCGCCCGCTCACCGGCGCGAACAGCAGGCGCATCAGCGCGAAACTGCTCACGATTGCCGAGGCGGCCGCGACGCCGACGCCGAAGCTGCGCGCGAACTGCGGCAATGCCGGTGCGACCAGCCCGAATCCGAGGGCGATGATGAATGCCGCGCCGATCAGCACCCAGGTCTCGGCGGGCAGCCGGGAACCGGCACCGTAACTATCGCTCACCACATTTCCGCGAATCAGTCGACCGCGGGCTCCTCGATGCCGAGTGCGCGTCCGACCACTTCCTCCGCCGCCGCCTGCACCCGAGTCAGATGTTCGGGCCCCTCGAAGGATTCGGCGTAGATCTTGTACTTGTCCTCGGTACCCGACGGGCGCGCCGCGAACCACGCGTTCTCGGTGGTCACCTTCACCCCGCCCAGCGCCGCGCCGTTGCCGCGGGCGCGGGTCTGCACCGACAGCACCGATTCCCCCGCGATTTCGGTGGTGGCGATGTCGTCCGGCGTCAGCGCGGCCAGCCGCCGCTTCTGCTCGGCATTTGCGACGGCATCGATGCGAGCGTAAGCCGGTGTGCCGTAACGCTTTTCGAGTTCGGCATAGCGCGCCGACGGACTCTGGCCGGTGACCGCGGTGATCTCGGCGGCCAGCAGTGCCAGCAGGATGCCGTCCTTGTCCGTGGTCCACACCGTGCCGTCGTGGCGCAGGAACGAGGCTCCGGCGCTCTCCTCGCCACCGAAAGCCAGGGAACCACTGAACAATCCGGGGACGAACCATTTGAAGCCGACCGGCACCTCGTGGGTCTGCCGGCCCAGCACGCCCACCACCCGATCGATCATCGAGGAGGTCACCGCGGTCTTGCCGATCTTGGTCAGCGCGTCCCACCCCATCCGGTTCGCGACCAGATATTCGATCGCCACCGCCAGGAAGTGGTTCGGATTCATCAATCCCGCATCGGGTGTCACGATGCCGTGCCGGTCGGCGTCGGCGTCGTTGCCGGTGGAGATGTCGTAGTCGTCGCGGATCGCCACCAGCGAGGCCATTGCATAGCGCGAGGACGGATCCATCCGGATCTTGCCGTCGCTGTCGAGGGTCATGAACCGCCAGGTCGGGTCGACGAACGGATTGACCACCTCGAGTTCGAGGTCGTAGCGCTGGCCGATCTCCTCCCAGTAGTCGACGCTGGCCCCGCCCATCGGATCCGCGCCCAGCCGGATACCGGCGCCGCGCACGGCGTCCAGATTCAACACGTTCGGCAGATCGGCGATGTACTGATCGAGGTAGTCGTAGCGCTGCACACCGGTGGCCAGCGCGTGCTGCAGCGTGGTGCGTTTGATCCCGGCCAGCCCGCCGCGCAGCAGTTCGTTGGCGCGGTCGGCGATGGCGTCGGTCGCGACGGTGTCGGCCGGGCCGCCGTGCGGCGGGTTGTATTTGAAACCGCCGTCGCGGGGCGGATTGTGCGAGGGCGTGACCACGATGCCGTCGGCCTGATGGCGGGTGCCGCCCCGATTGTGGCGCAGCACAGCGTGACTGAGCGCCGGAGTGGGCGTGTAGCGCCCGCGGCTGTCGATCACGGCGGTCACGTCGTTGGCGGCCAGCACCTCCAGCGCGGTGGTCCACGCCGGTTCCGAGAGCGCGTGGGTGTCGCGAGCCAGATATACCGGGCCGGTGATACCGCGGGTGGCGCGATACTCGACGATCGCCTGTGTGATGGCGAGGATATGCGCCTCGTTGAACGCACAATCGAGGCTCGAACCGCGGTGTCCGGAGGTACCGAATGCCACCTGCTGCGCGGGTTCGGCAGGATCGGGGATGCGGCTGTAGTACGCCGTCACCAGATGCGGCAGATCCTCGAGATCGCCGGCCCGCGCCGGTCGGCCGGCTCGATCGTGGGCCATGCTCGGGCCTCCCTTCCTCGGCACCTGCGCCCGGCTCGTCATCACAATCACGGCGACACCCCGCCCGACTGCCACACCTGGACCGCGGACAGGGTCACGGTCCCGGATTCGAAGAGTTCGGCGTTGGCCACCACGAAATCGCGCAGCAGCTGCGAATCGTCGATGATCATCACCATCACGGGCAGGTTCTCGGCGAGATCCAGCATGCGGGTGGTGTGGATGCGCGAGGAAACGCCGTAGCCCTCCATACCGCGCCAGACGCTGGCCCCGGCCAGGCCGCTGTCGCGAGCCCGCCGCACGATCTCGTGATAGCGGGGCCGATGCTTGTAGTGGTCGTCCTCACCCAGCAGCACCGTCAAGCGGGCCGCGGACCGCCAGCGTGGATCCGGCTGCCACGCATCGGCTTCGGTGACGATCTGCATCGCGGACTCGTCCGGTGCTTCACTCATCGCCAACCCCCTGTCGTCGTGCCGTACCAGTTGTCCGTTCTGCCGCGCCGCGCGCTGTCACCACCGTCCGCTCGTCCATCCGAGCGGCGGACCCGCCACACCCGATCCGTGCAGTCTAGAACGTCGTCCGATCGGGCGGAGCAGCGGTCGCATATGCCACAGAGAGCTGTCCAGACTAACGGATTCGCTTGCGACGAGCAAAAACTCGTGCGCAGGACGCTCGCCCCCTCCGGCGTGTCCATCACCGTGGCGCCGGTCCGCGAACCCACCTGGTGCACCTCCCTGCCCGACCGAATGTGTGGAGCCATGCTAACTGTCAGCGACCGAGCCGCGGCCCGCATCCGGGTCGCGCGGGCTCGCCGCACCGGCTGTGCGCCCGCGACCGGCCGAGGTCCGGGGCGACGGATTCGCCCTGCCCTGTTCGGCTCGTGCCCGCCGGCCGGCGGGCCGCACAGGGCTCGATGCCACCCACCCCGAACCGCTTCACCAGCACCGCCCTGTCGCTAGCCATCGGTTTGCTCACGGCGCCACGGAGAGTAACAACCGAATTCGCACCGGTCCCTGCCCGGATGGACGCCGGCGCATCGCGGCCCCGTCCACGGCGGCAGCCGCCGAACGACGTTCGGGCGCGTCCCTCTCGTATCGGCACCTGCCGATCCTGGGACTCAGGGCACGAGGTGCGGCTCGTCGACGCGCCGCCGATCGGCTACTTCGGTCGCGCCCACCACCACCGGCGGCCGGGGCGAGCGTGCGAACAGCACGCGGCGGCGGATACGAACCACGCGAGAACCACGACATCGCGGTATTCCGTGCCGGTGCCGCCTTCGCGTTCGGCGAACCGTTCACCGGGTTCGCACCTGACGCCTCGCCCGCACCCCCGCACTGCCACCCGCACCACCATCGGAACCCGCACCACAGCCGGCATCGGCAGATACATGACAATGCCCCGGACTCCACGAGTCCGGGGCACCGTCCTTATTCGATTGTCCCGCAGCGTTCTACGCGGCCGCAGGTGCCGAACTCAGTGCGCCAGCACCGGCTCGCCCTCGGCCGGGGCCGGTGCGGTGCTGGGCATCAGCACCGCCGCGAGGACCGCGCCGACCACGAAAATCGCTGTCGCCCACCAGAAGCTGGTGGTGTAGCTCTTGATCAGCGATTCGGCGACCGCGAGCTGGCTGGGCTGGCGGCCCGACAGGTAGTTCGCCGCCGCCGAGGACGCGATGGTGCTCAGCAACGCGGTGCCGATCGAACCACCGACCTGCTGGCTGGTGTTCACCATCGCCGATGCCACACCGGCATCCTCGTGGTGCACGCCGGCGGTCGAGCCCTGGAAGGCGGTCGACATGGCGCCACCGAGACCCAGGCCCAGCAGAATCAGCGCCGGGAGGATGTGCGAGGCGTAGCCGGTGTCCAGTCCGATGCGGGTCAGCCACGCCATCCCGGCAGCCGCGACCAGGAAGCCCGCGGCGACGGTGATCTTCGGTCCGATCTTGGGCAGCAGCAGCGAGGGCACGGTGGTCGAGGAGGCGATCATCGCCGCGATCATCGGCAGGAACGCGACGCCGGTCATGATCGGCGAGTACTTCAGCGTCAGCTGCATGTAGTAGGTCAGGAACAGGAAGATCGCGAACATCCCGATACCCATGACGAAGACCGTCATGTAGGAACCGGCCCGGGTGCGGTCGAGCAGGATCCGCAGCGGCAGCAGCGGATGCTCGACCCGGGTCTGGAGCCACGCGAACACACCCAGCAGCACCGTGCCGCCGATGAGGAAGGCCAGGGTGAGCCCGTTGGACCAGCCGTGCGATTCCGCGTGCGAGAAGCCGTAGACGATGCCGAACAGGGCGGCACTGACCGTGACCGTGCCCGGGATGTCGAGCTTGGGCCGGTGCTCGGCGGTGTGCTTGGCCAGCAGCAGCACGGCGCCGACCAGCGCGACGGCGGCGAAGATCAGGTTGACGTACATCACCCAGCGCCACGAGGCCCATTCGGTGAGCGCGCCACCGAGCAGCAGGCCGAGCGCACCACCGGTACCGGCGACGGCGCCGAAGATGCCGAAGGCCTTGGCCCGCTCCGACGGTTCGGTGAAGGTCACCGTCAGCAGCGACAACGCGGCGGGCGCGAGCAGTGCGCCGAACACGCCCTGGGCGACGCGAGCCACGACGAGCATTTCGAATCCGTTGGCGGCGCCACCGACCGCGGAGGCGACCGCGAAGCCGACCAATCCGATGATGAAGGTCGTACGCCGGCCGAACAGGTCGCTCAGCCGGCCACCCAGCAGCAGCAGGCTGCCGAAGGCGAGGGCATAACCGGTGACCACCCACTGGCGGTCGGCATTGGAGAAGCCGAGGTCCAACTGCGCCTCGGGAAGTGCGATATTCACCACGGTCGCGTCCAGCACGACCATCAGCTGGGCGACGCCGAGTACGGCGAGCACCCACCAGCGCATTGCGTGCGAGCCACGGCGGCCCGCGGAGCCGGAGGACTGCCTCGACGGCAGGTCCGACCGGCTCTTTTCGAGATCGATCGCGGAAGTCATGGGTCCCCTTGTCCGACGACGGTTCTGGTGGAGTTGAAGTGGAGGAGTCATCTCCGCTTACATGGAAAGCTATCACGATAACGGAGAGAGGGCCTCCGGTTAATCCCTGAACTTGGTAATATCGGGGTGTGAATCACGCCACGGCCGCTCCCGCTCCCCGGCGCCTGCGCGCCGATGCCGCCCGCAACCACGCGCGCATCCTCAGAGCGGCCAGGGAGCTGTTCGCCGATCGCGGCCTGGAGGTGACCCTCGACGATGTGGCCGAAGCCGCCGGTGTCGGCGTGGGGACGGTGTACCGGCGGTTCGCGAACAAGCAGGAGCTCATCGGCGAGGTCTTCGACCAGACCGTCAACGATATGGCCGAGGCGACCGAGGCCGCCTACGCCGATCCCGACACCTGGCACGGACTGACCCGGCTGTTCGAGTGGAGCTGCGAACACATGGCCAGCAACCGCGGCTTCGGCGAGGTGATGCTGGAGCTGCCCGACGCCATGGAGCGCTTCGTCTCGGTCCGCGAGCGAATCAAGCCGATGGTCACCCGCCTGTTCGACAAGGCCGTCGCCGAGGGCGTGCTGCGACCCGGCATCGCCGCCTCGGACTTCTTCGCGATGATCAACATGGTCGAGGCGATCGCCAGCTTCGCCAAGCCGGTGAACCCCGACGTGTGGCGGCGTTACATGAGCATCGTCCTGGACGGTGTGCGCGGCGACTGCATTCCGCGGCAGCCCCTGACGGTTCCACCCCTGAACGACGACGACGTCGACAACGCGAAGGAAGCCGTATTCGCCTGCCGCAGAAAGTAATTCCTGTCCGGCACCGTGCACCCGCCAACGTTACCGAGCGAACCGTCCGCAACGTAAGTACTCCCGGCGCACTCGTGGCCGTGTGATCGGACACGTTCGAGCTCGAACGAGGGCTGGCGCACAGTTGGGCCATGTTCTAAAGTTGGACGCATGACCAATTCGTGGGTGAACTGGGCCGGCGATCAACGGTGCGCGCCGGCCACGTACGCCGCTCCGCGCACACGCGACGACGTCGCCGAACTGCTGGCCCGGGCCGAGCGCGCGGGCCATACCGTGCGCGTGGCCGGAGCCGGGCATTCGTTCACCGACACCGTGCTCACCGACGGCACTCTGCTGCAGCTTTCGGGACTGAACCGGATTCTGCAGGTCGACCGCGCCACCGGCCTGGTCCGGGTGGAGGCGGGCGCGACCCTGAACGCGCTGAGCACCGCCCTGCACCCGCTCGGTCTCGCCTTCCCCAACCTCGGCGACATCGATGTGCAGTCGATCGCCGGGGCGACCGCGACCGCGACCCACGGCACCGGCGCGGCGCTGCAGAACATCTCCGCCGCACTCCACTCGGTGGAACTGATGCTCGCCGACGGCAGTGTGGTCGAACTCGACGAGCGCGGCGACCCCGACGGCTGGCGCGCGGCACGAGTGAATCTCGGCGCCCTCGGTGTGGTGACCGCGGTGACGCTGCAACTGGTGCCTTCGTTCGTCCTGGAGGGCATCGAGCGGCCCGTACCGGTCGAGGAGGTGCTGACCGAACTCGACGAATTCGTCGACGGCAACGAGCATTTCGAGTTCTACATGTTCGCGCACAGCCCGCTGGCGATGACCAAGCGCAACAACCGCGTCCCGCTGGCCGAACAACCGCGCGCCAAGGCCGTGGACTGGTTCGCCGACATCCTCATGTCCAACCACACCTTCGATGCGCTGTGCCGCCTCGCGCGCCGGCAGCCGAATCTGATTCCGTGGATCCACCGGGGCGCCGCCTACGCCGGAAGCTACCGCCGCCAGATCGACCGCTCCTACCGAGTGTTCGCCTCCCCCAGGCTGTTTCGCTTCACCGAGATGGAATACGCCATCCCGCGCGAATATGCCGCCGACGCCATTCGCGAAATCAAAGCCGTTGGGCAGCAGTTCGATTCGCCGATGCCGACCGAGGTCCGGTTCGTGGCGCCCGACGACGCGTTCCTGTCCCCCGCGGGGGGCCGCGACACCTGCTACATCGCCGTACACCAGTACCGAGGTATGGAGTACGAACCGTATTTCCGTGCCTGCGAAGCGATTTTCGATCGCTACCACGGCCGTCCGCACTGGGGTAAGCGACACTTCCAGACCGCGGAAACACTGCGCGGGCGCTATCCGGACTGGGATCGTTTCCAGGACGTGCGACGGCGGCTGGACCCGAAGGGGCGCTTCGCCAACGCCTATGTCGAGCGGGTTCTCGGGCCCCTCGACTGAACGGCCGCTACCTCGCCCGCGCGGTGCGGCCGCGATCGGCGAGCCGCAATTCCAGCGACACTGGTACGGTATCCACCTCCAGCGCCTGCTCCAGCCGGCTCACCGCCTCGGAGAGAATGCGCCGGCGCAGCGCGGTCAGATCCGCATCGGGTTCCGCTGTGACCACCAGATGCAGGTGCGGTGCGCGGCCCGGCCCCGATAGCCTGGCCTGCGCCGAGCGCACCTCCGGGTAGGACTCGATATCGGTCGCCACCGGGGCGGCGGCGACATTCGAATCGATCAGCGTCTCACCGGTATTGCCGACCGTGCCGATATGCCAGCGCATCCGCGCCGGCAGCCGGGCGAACTGCGCCGCCAGCCACCGCAACGCCGCCAGGCCCACGACGACCGCGCCCGCCACCACCGCCACGAACACCCACTGCGACGGCTCGGCGGTCCCGGGCACCAGCGGCGCATCCCGATCGACCCAGTGCAGCACGCCCGCGTACGCGAGGATGGCATAGACGCCGGCGAGGATCAGCGCCAGCCCGATGAGCGCGAGCAACGCCCGATTGAGCCGCGCCGGACGATTGGCCGAACTCGAACTCACAACACCTCCCGTAATCTGCGGGACACCCGCACCCGGTCGGTGTCGC